>DASYLQ010000253.1:0-8283 GCA_036009485.1 Janthinobacterium sp. | reverse complement strand
ATCGCGGCGAAGTCGTCGCCCTTGCGGGTTTTGCTCGAGGTCAGCGACAGGTTGTGCGAACCGCCGGCATTGCCGGTGGTTTTCATGCCCAGCTTGCGCGCCGAATACGTCGACAGGAAATAACCCTCGACCACGCCATTGCTGACGACGTCGCGGCGCTGGGTGCGCACGCCTTCCTCGTCGAAAGGCGCCGAGCCGACGCCGCCGGCCACGTGCGGGTCTTCCTTGATCTGGATATGCGCCGGGAAGACGCTCTGGCCCAGCGAATCGAGCAGGAAGGTCGACTTGCGGTACAGCGCGCCGCCCGAGGTGGCCTGGACGAAGGCGCCCAGCAAGCCGGCCGCCAATGGCGCCTCGAACAAGACCGGGCAAGTGCGGGTGGACAGCTTGCGCGCATTCAGGCGCGCCAGCGCGCGCTCGGCGGCGTAACGGCCGATGGCTTCCGGCGCCGGCATCTTGCCGGCATCGCGCAGCGAGACATACCAGTCGTCGCGCTGCATTTTAGCGCCCTTGCCGGCGATCGGCGCCACCGCCAGCGTATGCCGCGAATACGGGTAACCGCCGATGAAGCCGCGCGAATTGGCCGAGACGAAATGCGATTGCTGCACGTGGACGCTGGCGCCCTCGCTATTGCTGACGCGCGCATCGACGGCGAAGGCGGCCGCCTCGCCGCGCTGGGCCAGCACCACGGCTTCCTCGGCCGAGATCAGCCAGGGATAAAACAGTTGCAGGTCGCGGGGCGCCATTTCCAGCATGTCGGCGTCGGCCAGGCCGGCGCAATCGTCCTCGGCGGTAAAACGGGCAATGTTGTAGGCCGCGTCGACCGTGGCGCGCAAGGCCGCCGGCGAAAAATCCGAGGTGCTGGCGTTGCCGCGCTTGTTGCCGATAAAGACGGTGACGCCCATGCCCTTGTCTTTGTTTTGCTCGATCGTCTCGATTTTCCCCTTGCGCACGGTGACGGACAAGCCGCCGCCTTCGCTGATTTCGACCGCGGCATCGGTACCGCCCTGCTCGCGGGCGAAGGCCAGGACGTCTTGCGCCAGCTGCTTCAACTGGTCCTGGCTGTGGCTAAAAACGGCGTCGCTCATATGGTGTTTTCTTCGGGTGTGCGCTAAAACAGTTATCATAGCAGTCGTTTACAGTTTACAGAATGGCCGCGCGCCACTCGCAATTCATCATGCCAAATCCAAACCGGGGCTCAGTCGGCTTCCAATCTTCCGAATTCGAACAAGAGTATGAACGCCCGTCGAAATCGCAACTCAAACGCGAAATGCTCGATCTGCAAAAGCTCGGCGCCGAGCTGATCGCCGAGCCGCGCGACCGCATCAAGCGCGTGCCGATGCCGGAAGACGTCAAGGACGCCATCCTCGAATGCCAGTTGATCAAGGATCACGAAGGACGCCGCCGCCAGCTGCAATTTGTCGGCAAAAAAATGCGCACCCTCGACGCCGATGAACTGGCGGTGATCCAGAAGGCGATCGACAGCTGGAAAGGCATGTCGAAGGCCGACACCGCGGCGATGCATGCGCTGGAGCGGCGCCGCGAAAAGCTGCTGGCCGACGACAAGGTGCTGACGGCGCTGCTGGCCGAGCATCCGGAACTGGACGCGCAACACCTGCGCACGCTGATCCGCAATGCCCGCAAGGAGCAGGCCGAGCACAAGCCGCCCAAGGCTTACCGCGAGATTTTCCAGATCCTCAAGCAGCTCGACGCCGGGAAAAACGGCAAGCCGGCCGGCGAGGAAGAGGATGCCGATGCCGGCCACGAGGACGAGGACGGGGTCGAGGAATAACGGCCTCTCCTGACAGGCAGGCGGCAGCACACAAACCGGGATCTTCCCGGTTTGATCGTTTTTACGACTTGAATGGATGAAGCATGACGAATAAGGAAGAACTGCTTATCGGCCTGGTGTCGGTGTCCGACCGCGCCAGCGGCGGCGTGTACCAGGACCAGGGCATCCCCGCTTTGCAGGCGTGGCTGGCCGGCGCGCTGACGACGCCGTTCCGCGTCGAGACGCGCCTGATTCCCGACGAGCGCGCGCAAATCGAGGCGACCCTGGTCGAGCTGGTCGACCAGGCCCGCTGCCACCTGGTGCTGACCACCGGCGGCACCGGCCCGTCGCGGCGCGACGTCACGCCGGAAGCCACGCTGGCCATCGGCAGCAAGGAGATGCCGGGTTTCGGCGAACAGATGCGGCAAATCAGCCTGCGCTTCGTGCCGACGGCGATCCTGTCGCGCCAGCTGGCGGTGATCCGCGAGATAGACGGCCACGCCGCGCTGGTGATGAACCTGCCCGGCCAGCCGAAAGCCATCAAGGAAACCCTGGAAGGCTTGAAGGATGGCGATGGCAAACAACTGGTCGGCGGCATCTTCGCCGCGGTGCCGTATTGCGTCGACCTGATCGGCGGCCCCTACATGGAAACCGATCCGGCCGTCTGCCAGGCCTTCCGTCCCAAATCGGCGCTGCGCGCGGCGCCTTCGACTCCCGCTTGAAAACCTAGGAATGATGATGACGACCCTGCTGCAAACTATCGAAATTGAAACCGCCCCGAATCCGACCGCGGCGATCATCTGGATGCACGGCCTGGGCGCCGACGGCAACGACTTCGTGCCGCTGGTGCCGGAGCTGGACTTGCGCGGCTGCGCGCCGGTCCGCTTCGTGTTCCCGACCGCCGACACGCGCCCGGTGACGGTCAACGGCGGCCATGTGATGCGGGCCTGGTACGACATCTACGACAATAACCTGGAGCGGCGCGACGACGAAGCCGGCATGCGCAAGTCGCAGCTGCAGGTGGAAGCGCTGATCGCGCGCGAAAAGGCGCGCGGCATCCCGGCCGGGCGCATCGTGCTGGCCGGCTTTTCGCAGGGTTGCGCGATGACGCTGCAAACCGGCTTGCGCCATCCGGAAAAGCTGGCCGGCCTGATGTGCCTGTCGGGCTATCTGCCGCTGAGTTCCAAACTGGCGCAGGAGCATAGCCCGGCCAGCCTGGAAACGCCCGTCTTCATGGCCCATGGCGAGGACGATAGCGTGATCGACATCGTGCGCGCCGAACAGTCGCGCGACTTTCTGATGGCTCAGGGCTACAAGGTCGAGTGGCATGCGTATGCGATGCCGCATTCGCTCTGCCCCCAAGAGGTAGCCGACATCGGCGCCTGGCTGCGCCGCGTACTGCCGGCGTAAACCTTAGAAGGGCTGTAGCGGCCTTGCAGCGGACGGCGGCGGCGCCGTCCGCGCCGCATTCATCACCATCGCCAGAAAGGTGTAGTAGCCATTGATGCCCATCGGGTCAACCACGCCGCGCTCGCCGAAGCGTTCCAGCGCGGCCAAATAGGTCCGGTCGCTGACTTGTTTCTGCTGATGCAGCTCGATACAAAAGTCGTGCACCAGCGCCTCATCATCCGCCATGCCCGTTGGACGCTGACCGAGCGCCGATGGCGCTACGGTAACGCAAGTATTCTCCCATCAGTTGCGCAGCCGACATCAGAAGGGCCATCAATACATACTTTCAGGCCAGCCACCGTAGCTAGCTCCGCTCAGTCCGACCTAGTCCGGTAATGGTTTCGCTGGCGACACGGGAACAGCCGTCTGTGCCGCATTCATCACCATCGCCAAAAAGGTGTAGTAGCCATTGATGCCGATTAGGTCAACTACGCCGTGCTCACCGAAGCGTTCTAACGCGGCCAAATAGGTTCGGTCACTGACTTGTTTCTGTTGATGTAGTTCGATGCAAAAGTCGTGTACTAACGCTTCATCATTCGACATTCCGGTTGGACGCTGACGGAGCGCGATAGCATTGATGATATCGCTCGAGATACCGGCTTGCTGTGCAATGGGGGCATGAATAGCCCACTCCACTTGCTGGTTCCATTGTCGTGCTGTGACTAAAATCGCCAACTCTGAAAGTCGAGTACCAACGGCGCTGCGGTAGCGCAAATACTCACCCATATGCTGGGATGCGGACATTAATTCAGGGCTTCTAATCAATGGCACGAAAGGCCCGTATAGGGCGCCTCGTGGGCCGTCAATTACGGCCTGAGCGGCCACCTGTTGGGCTGCACTTAATTGTTCGAATGAGATAGGAGGAAGGCGATCATTCATGGACGTGTTTTCCGAGCATGGCATTGCTGTGAGTTTCACAGCATATATCAAAGGGCATACTGCGTGTGCTAACCCGAGCTGTCTAGTATTTACTGTCTAGTATTTAACTGGATCGAAGTCCGGCGTGTACTGGCGCATGGCAACAACTTCCAATCCGATTCTCCTTGATCTGATGGGACGTGGCTGCAAATAAGAAAGCGGCCTGACCGTTATTGATGCTTTGCATGAAGCGTCTTGAGTAGTCACAACTTGCCATTACGCATCCAAAGCGACAATTGGTTCTTGAGCCTACCTTTCAAAGAGGCATCGCCATGCAAGAGCGCGTTTACCTCGCGGCTGGGTCGAGCGCCGCAGCGTTGAGCGGTACACCGAAGCCGACACCCCGGTTCGGATCATTGGAGCGACCCTGTGCACGTACGGGAACCCGACTGCCACAGTGTTCGATCAGCGCGGGGTCTGGGCTGCTTTAGCCTTGCGCGTGCTCACCAAGCCGAATCGCTCGCGTTTCGCCCGAACGCGGAAGGCCAGCAGCATCAAGTAGTCCTACCAAGTAGTCCCACCAACAGTCCAACCAGGAGAATTGTTATCATGGCAATGGACGTCTATCTGCAAATCGAAGGCATCAAAAGCGAATCCCAAGACGACAAGCACAAGGATTGGATCGAAGTGACCGGCGTCCATTGGGGCATCCATCAGCCCAGAAGCGCCACAGCTTCGACCGGAGGCGGTCACACTGCCGAGCGTGCGGAGCTGTCTGACATCTCGTTCTCCAAGTTGGCCGACCTGTCGTCCCCAATCCTCGCGCAGCACTGTGCGGCCGGGAAAACGCTACCCAAGGCCAAGCTTGAGTTCTTCCGTGCGGACGGCGCTGGGACCCGCGTCAAGTATTTCGAAGTGGTGCTGATGAACGTCCTAATCGGGATGGTCAAGCCCCACTTGGGCGGGGACGAGTCCTACCTGACCGAGACCGTAAACCTGAAATACTCCAAGATCAACTGGACCTACACGCAGCAGAAGATAGGCGGGGGCAGTGGCGGCTCCACCGTAGGCGGCTGGGACTTAGCTGCTAACAAGATCGCGTAGGAGGTGCGCCATGCCGGTAAATATCGAAAAGTTCGTTAAACATTTGCGTGATGCGGCGGACGACGGCCCACCGGGGCATGGGAAGTGCGGCGAATACGTCAGAAAAGCACTTCAAGCAGGCGGCGCGCATTTTAACGAGTACAGCCCCCCGCATTATGGAAAGCTTTATGGCCTGACCTTGGAACGGCTCGGCTTTCACGAAATTACGGTGGACGATCCCGATCACTACAATTTCATTCGCGGCGACGTTATGGTAATGCAGCCGCACAAAGACAGCACGGCGGGGCACGTCGCAGGTTATGACGGTCAGAAATGGATTTCAGATTTCGTTCAGCGTGACTTTTGGGCTGGCAAAAAATATCGGGATGAGAGGCCAAAATATGCCGTCTATCGTTATTAAAAGAATTGCCGCTGCGGCTCTATTTGCAATCAGCACGACAGCAGCGGCGGCAACCGGGAGTGATAAGCCGCCGCAATTCCTGACGGTCCCGGTATTGGGCCTACGTGTGCCGCTCGACCGGATAAACGTTGAACCGTTCCCAGAGGATATACGGGTAAAGTGCCCGCAGCTTTATGATGAAGAACGATACACGGCCTATATGTGGATATTTGGCCGAGCAAAAGACGAGGCGAGTTCGTATTACGTTCTGGCGGGTTATTACAAGCGGAGCAATCCTGGCCCTGACAGACGAAAGTACGAGTTTTCCGAGCAAGGAACAGTATTCACCGTAACGGGCGGCAAGTGCGGCGGCGATGGTGCAGATGAGACTTTTGGGTCACATGACCCGAACGCCGACAATGACGGAAACGTGCCTGACCGCGTGTTGAAAGTGCTTGCTGTCGATCTTGCGGCGCGAACGGTCAAAGCATTCGGCGGTCCTGACAGGCTCCGCGTAGAACTCAAGGCTCAGCGCGTGGACTTCAACGCCTTGTCCCCTGAGCTACAAGAGGCATTCAAACCGTACTTCGACACAAAAAAGTAAGGCGGAGACCGCCATTTGGGGGGCGATCTGCCACGCGGTATCCGGCAACAATTGCAACTTGCCCATCTGTCCGCCGTCCGAAAATTCCTTATGACAACGCAACTTCGAATCCCATATTTCAGCATGCAGTGCCCCGGTCTATTCGCGCTTGGCAAAACGTGGCAGCAGTTCGATAGGGTCGATGGTTGCAAGCCGCTCGATCATCCGCAGGCGAGAATCTCGATGGAGAAGAAGCCGCCACTATTGCCCGGTGAGAAGGCGCTGTTAGCGCAGCAAGCAGCAGAGAAGCGAAAGACCGATGCGGAGGCAGCTAAACAGCGCATAGCCGCACAGAAAGCGCAGCCGCAACAGTCCCGCTCCCAAGCTGCCAAAAATCGAAAAGGTGGCGTTGAAAGCCGCGAACGATCAAGCCAAAAGCAAACCGCCCGAGGTTGAGTGTCGACGGCCCCCACCGTTCGATATGCTCGATCTGCCCGATGCTATCAATAGGGCTTTGTTGCACAAATCGCCAACAGCCCCAGGTGAGACAGGGTTTCGGTAAACTATCGGCATGACCACACCGACCAAGCAGAAGTATCGAACGACCAACTGGAAAGCCTACAATGCGGCGCTAAAGGCGCGCGGTTCCCTGCTTATCTGGGTGGACCGGGACATGTGCTGACACGGCAGTTCCAGCGGCAAGGCCGCAGTCCGAAGTACAGCGAGGCCCGCGATTCAATTCTGCCTGACCATCAAGGGGCTATTCAACCTGGCGCTGCGGCAGGCGATGGGCATGGCGCAAAGCCTGCTCAAGCTAGCAGGGCTGGATGGGGAAGTTCCCGATTTCAGCACCGTCAGCCGCCGGCAAAAGCATCTCGCCGTGACGATTACGGCGAACACGACGACGACCGGATTGCACTTGCTGGTCGACAGTACCGGCATCAAGATGTTGGGCGAAGGTGAATGGAAAACGAAGAAGCACGGCGCCGACTACCGCTGTCAGTGGCGCAAAGTGCACCTGGGCATTGATGCCACCACCTTGGAAATCCGCGCCATTGAGGTCACGGACAACGCCACCGGCGATGCGCCGATGCTGCCGTGTCTGCTCGACCAGATTGCGCGAACGAAGCCATTGCTAGTGTCAGTGGCGATGGCGCCTGCGGCACCAAGGCCTGCCATGACGCCATCGCCCAACGCGGCGCACACGCCATTATTCCGACGCGCAAAAACGGTAAGCCCTTGAAAGACCATCGACCGGAGGCTGAGGCGCGCAATGCCCTACTGCATGCCATGCGACTGGTCGTAGGATAGGGAAGAAGTGGACCGGCTACCATCGGCGCAGTCTGGCGGAACCCAAAATGCGTTGCTTCAAGCTGCTCGGGGAACGGGTGATGGCGCGGGATGTCGACCGCCAGGTCGCCGAGCTGCAAGTCCGCGCCGCCATCCTCAATCGCTTCACCCGACTCGGCACCCCGACGACGGTGGCCATGGCCTAACTCCGCCCGGGTAAGCGATATTACGCTCTCAGTTTATTTGTGCAACAAAGCCACGGCAGACACCACCTGCCGTGGAGCGCATGTAACAAAATGTTTGTTGTTTGTACCCACATGATACATATGTTTCTTTGACACATGTTCCTTGAGCAATGAAGATGGCGTCCACGTTGGAATGGGTTAGCTCGGAGCCAATGGCTGCCGGTATGACGGATTCCATAGTCAAGGGTGAATGAAAACCAGCATACTAAAGTTATATTATTCAAGGAGTATTTGCATGTCTTTAAAGGTAAAAACATTGCCGCTTGCCGTAGCACAAATCATCGCTGGCGGCGCGTTTTCAGTCATGGTCATTGCCCCCGCGATGGCGCAACAGGTTGACAGTGATGCGCAACCGGTCCAACGCGTCGAAATCACCGGCTCGAATATTCGCCGGGCCGATGCGGAAACGCCGAGTCCCGTGCAAGTCATTACCGCGGACGACATGAAGAAATCGGGCTTTACGTCCGTGGCAGACGTGCTGCAACACATCACGGCCAATGGCCAGGGCACGCTGAGCCAGGGCTTCCCCCAGGCATTCGCAGCGGGCGCCAGCGGCATTTCCTTGCGCGGCTTGACGACGTCGGCGACCTTGGTGCTGATCGAC
>DASYLQ010000252.1:0-6567 GCA_036009485.1 Janthinobacterium sp. | reverse complement strand
CGCCGCCACCACCACCGCCGGCACCGGCGA
The DNA here is from genome assembly GCA_036009485.1 of Janthinobacterium sp. GTDB lineage: Bacteria > Pseudomonadota > Gammaproteobacteria > Burkholderiales > Burkholderiaceae_D > Janthinobacterium. The sequence continues at coordinate 6,537 of DASYLQ010000252.1, read as the reverse complement.
CCTGACTACTGCAGCAGCACCGCGTTGTTGTTGGCCGCATTGGCCGTCGGACCATAGCCGTCGAGGATGTGGGTGATTTCGCCCACGCCGCCGAGCGACACGGTGGTCATGCTGTGCATCATGGCGCCATTCAGGCCGGCGGCCGGCACCTCGATCGCATTCGACAGGATGATGCTCGGATTGTCGTTGAAGTAGCAGTAGACGCCGAGCCCCCAGGCCTGGTGGCTGGTCACCGGATCGGCCACCTTGTAGGACGCATAACCGTTCTTGCTGCCGTCCATCCACAGGTTCTGCGACGGCACGTCGTACGGTTCCTCGCTTTGATAGAAGTACACCTTGCCGCCGTTGCCGTTCCATAAGGTCTGGTACTGCTGGTAGTGCTCGACCGACAGGCCGTAGATCGTCACGTCGGCGCCGTTCACCACCAGGCCGTTGGCAGCGGTGTTGACGGTCCAGCCGATGCCGGCGCCATGGTCGGCGCGCCAGATCCACAGGTTATCGGCGATCACGTTATTGCTGTTGATGCGCAGGCTGACCGTGGCCTTGCCGGCGGCGGCGCCGCCGATGCGGAAGAACAGGTCATACAGCGAGACGGGATTGGCCGCATGGCTGGCCGCGCTGCCGCTCGGTCCCACGTCCAGCAGCACCGGCGAGTTGGCGGCGCCGGCGTCGAACAGCAGGCCGGCGATGGAAACGCCGTCGACGTCGGCCACGCTCATCGCCGCCAGGCCGGTGGTCGGCATCAGCGTCGCCAGGCCCAGCCCGAGCACCACGGTGTTCGGATTGCTCACGCGCAAGGTGTCGTTGAGCGAGTACACGCCCGGCGTCAGCAACAGGTGCTTGCCCTGCGCCAGCGCGGCGTTGATGCTGGCCGCCGTGTCGCTGTTCGACTTGGCGACATAGAACTGGCTGATCGGGATGGACTGGCCGGCGCCGGCGCCGTTGCTCCAGCTGATGCCCTGGCTATTGCTGCGCAGCGCAGGCACGAACACGCTGTAGTTGCCGCCGGCATCGATGGTCAGGAAGGGCTTTTCGCGCACTTGCGGCGTCTGCGCCAGCGTAGTGTAGGGCGGGGCCGGGAAGCTCGACGCCGGCGCGTTGACGTCGCCGACAAAGACCATATTCCACACCGCGCTGACCCAGCTGCTCCATTGCGAATTACGCGACAGCCATTGCTGCTGGCTTTCCGAATTGACTTGGCCGTCGATCAGCGAATCGGACATGAAGCCGCCGCTGGCCCAGCCGCCCTGGTCGGCCAGCGCCAGGTTACCCTTGATATGCATGCGCCGCATCGGCGCCGCCTGCGACACGGCCCACATGCTGGTGCCGCCGTTCGGCGCCAGCGCCAGGTTCTCGGCCGAACGCCAAAAGTTTTGCGTGGCGTTGTTGTTCGCCATCCAGGAAGCGTCGACCTGGATCGTGCCGTTGATATTGGTGGCGTCCGGCGTCTGGCCCAGGCCCAGCACCTGCATGTAAAAGCCGACGTTGACGTTGACGCTGTAGCTGCCCGGCTTGAACAGCAACGCATAGCGGTTGGTGCCGAACTGGTTGGTGCGCTGCTGGCCATACACATTGTCGACCTGGGCCTGGATCGCGGCCGAGCTCATGCCTGGATCGAACACCAGCACGTTGGGGCCGAAATCGGGCGCGCCTCCGCCGCCGCTCGCCGCCACCGGCGCCAGGCGCCAGTTTTGCGCCGGCGTGCCGTTGATGGCGTAGATATCCACCCCGGTGCCGTCGGCCGTGCCGGCGCCGATCACGTCCAGCGCCTTGCCGCTGTTCGGGTTCACCAGCGTGTAGCTGCCGTCAGCGTTCAAGCCGATCTGCCACTGCTGCGCCGGGGTGCCGTTGCCGGCATAGATATCGATGCCGGTGCCGTTGGCCGTGCCGGCGCCGATGACGTCGAGATATTTGCCGCTGGCCGGATTCACCAGCGAATAGGTGCCGTTGGCATTGCTGTTGACTTGCCATTGCTGCGCGCCCGAGCCGTTGACGGTATAGATGTCGACCGCCGTGCCGTCGGCCGTGCCGGCGCCGCTGACGTCCAGGGCCTTGCCGCTGTTCGGGTTCACCAACGTGTACACCGTGCCGGAAGTGACGCCGGCCACGGCCGCCGCATCGACATGGGCGACCTGGGCCAACTGCGTCGCGCTGACCCCGGCGGCGTCCGGCGCACTGCCGCCGCATCCGGCCAGCATGGCGCCGATCAGGCATACGGCCATGAATTTGTTTATTGTCGTTTTCAAGAATGTCTCCTCAATCTGATATGAAAATCAATTGATGAATGCTCCCTGTCGCGGGAGCGGCGTTACCGCTGCGGGTCGCCCCGCGCAGATTCTGTGCACCGGCCGCTACAAGCCTAATGCCGAGATAAATGCATTGGTGTAGCCGAGCGTGCCGGCCTTGCCGTAGTTATTGCAGGTGCCCGAAGAGGTATTGTCGGATGTCGAGGGCGCGCAATCGCGGTCGCGCGAGAACGACCAGAAATGGATGCCGCCCAATTTGTTCGCCAGCGCGAAGCTGGAAATCGTGGCGGCATCGGCCAGCGTAAAGACTTCGTCGAAGCTGTCGTTACCGCCTATCATCGGCGTCAGCTCGATCTGCGCATACGGCACGCCCCAGTAGTTATGCAGGCTCTTGGCGGCGCTGATGGCCGACTGGCCCATGTCGCACTTGCCGCTGCCGTTGAGCGTGCAGACGCTGGCATTTTGCCGGCCGGAGCCGGTGTAATCCATCGTCATCAGGTTGATCGTGTAGTTTTTCAAGCCGTGGTTACGGATCGAGTTCATCACCATCACCCCGGTCGTGCCCAGGCTCTGGCTTTCATTGCCGCCATCGGTGGCCAGCGTAAAACTGTAGCGCAGGCTGGCATAACTGGCCTGCGCCGCCACCACCCGCGCCACCAGGTTATCGATGTCGGCCTGGCTCTGGCCATTCTCGATGTCGAAATCGATGCCGAGCAGGTTGGCGCTGTAATAGGTCTGGATGAACCTGGTGAAATCGAGGTCCGAGGCGCAGGTGAAACTGGTGCCGGCGCCGCCCGTCGAGACGATGTATTTTTTGCCGGCGCTGACGAAACTGGCGACGTTGGCCGCGGCAAACGCCGAGGCCGAGACGCCGTTCCAGTTTTCGCTGCCGCAGCTGCCGCCGGCGAAGGCCCAGGTCACCGCCGACAGCTTGGCCGGCATCGCATTGAGCAGGGTTTGCGAGGTGCCGGTGACGCTGGTGTTCAACTGGCTGCCGCTGTAATCGCCCGAATAAAAGTAAGGGCTGTAAATGAAGCCGCTGGCCGGCGGCGTGGCGGCCGCCACCGGCGCGGCCAGCCACTTCTGCGCGCCGGTGCCGTTGCTTGCATAGATATCCACGGCCGTACCGTCGGCCGTGCCGGCGCCGCTGACGTCCAGCGACTTGCCGCTGTTCGGGTTCACCAGCGTGTAGCTGCCGTCGGTGTTCAGGCCGATCTGCCACTGCTGCGCCGCGGTGCCGTTGCCGTCATAGATATCGACAGCGGTGCCGTTCGCCGTGCCCGCCGCCACCACGTCGAGATATTTTCCGCTGTTCGGATTCACCAGCGAGTAAGTGCCGTTGGCATTGGCGATGATTTGCCATTGCTGGGCGACGCTGCCGTTTTGCGTGTAGATATCGATCAGCGTGCCGTTGGCCGTGCCGGCCGAGCGCACGTCGAGCGCCTTGCCGCTGGCCGGGTTGACCAGGGTGTAGACCGAGCCGGAAGTGATGCCCGCCGGCGGCGTCGGAGGCGGCGGCGTGGTCGATCCGGTATCGCAGGCGGCGACGACGCTCCAGGGCTGGCCGCTGCCGGTGGCGCCGTTGCTGGTGGAGGGATTGTTGCCCTGCGTCCACCAATTGGCGACATAGTTGATGCCGGCGTAACTGACGACGGCGCCGCCGTTATAGGCCGTGGTCGCATCCCAGGCCGCGTTGCAGGCCGGCAGCGCGGCGCTGGCCTGCTGGGCCAGCATGCTGGCGCCGGCCGCCGGGCTGTCCTGGGAACTGCCGCCGCCGCATCCGGCGAGCGCGCCGCCAGCGACAATAAGGGTCAGCATCGCTTGATATTTTGTCCGCATTTGATCTCTCCTGGTTGAATTTATGAAGTCACCGTCTTGACTTTTTTCCAAGTATGGATTGGGTATTTCCACTAAACATTGAACAGGATCAATGTCAGACCAAACAGTAAATTGGAAAGGTTTCCAATCCGAAGCTGAAAAAAACCGCAACGGCAGGTGGCATCATCTGGGCGGGCCCTGACCGGATTGCGGAGAGTGCGATATGGCTTTTTTTGTAACATTGATTATAGGAGGCTTTTTCAAAAAAGAAAGGACGATTCCATGCAAATTGTGCGCCTTGTAAAACGATAGCTTGGCCGCGCCGCGGCGCTTATGCTAATTTAGCGCTCTTCTCACTCAACATGGAATGGATCGCATGGAAGCACTCGACATGGTGGATGGCCCGGAAACGCCGAGGCCGGCGAGCAGGCTGAACATGGCGGTCGCCGTCACGGTCGCCCTGCTGGCGACCTTCATGGGCATCTGCAAGGTCAAGGACGACAATCTCAACCAGGCCATGCAGCAGTCGCAAGCCAACAAGGTCGATCACTGGTCGTTTTACCAGGCCCGCAACGTGCGCGAGGAAATCGCCAAATCGACCATCGTCCAGCTGACCGTGGCCACCGGCGCCCGCGCGGACCAGGGCGCGGCGCGCGACGCCATCCAGAAATACGAAGCGATGGCCGCCGAGCAGGCGAAGAAAAAACAGGAAGCCAGGGCCTTGGCCGAGCAAGACCAGAAGGATTACGACGCCGCCAACTTCAGGGACGACCAGTTCGACCTGTCCGATACGCTGCTGGCCATCGCCATCGCGATGCTGGCGGTGACGGCGCTGACGCAGCAGGTCTGGCTGTACGCCGCCGCCCTGCTGCCGACGGCCTTCGGCATCGTCATGGGCCTGGCCGGCCTGGCCGGCTGGCGCATCCACCCGAATGCGCTGATCGCGCTGCTGTCCTGAGCGAGCATCCATGGCTTACCAGATCGAACACAAACTCGTCATCGGCATCGCTTCCAGCGCGCTGTTCGACCTGACCGAATCGCACCGCGTGTATGCCGACAGCGGCGAGGAAGCGTACCGCAAATACCAGGAAAAACACATCGATTCGGTGCTCGGGCGCGGCGTCGCCTTCCCCTTCATCCGCCGCTTCCTCGGGATTAACAAGCGCTATGCCAGCACCGCGCCGGTCGAGGTGGTGCTGTTGTCGCGCAATTCGCCGGAGACCGGCTTGCGCGTGATGAAATCCATCGCCCATTATGGCCTGGACATTTCGCGCGCCGCCTTTGTCACCGGCAAATCGCCATACACCTATCTGCCGGCATTCAATGTCTCGCTCTTCCTCAGCGCCAACGAGGAAGACGTGCGCAACGCGTTGGCGAACAAATATCCGGCCGGCCTGGTGCTGCCCTCGCGCACCGAGGACGACGAGGACGACGCCGAGCTGCGCGTCGCCTTCGATTTCGACGGCGTCATCGCCGACGACGAAGCCGAGACTGTCTTCAAGCGGAATAACGACGTCGCCGAATTCCACGCCCACGAAACCCGGCACGCCGCCATCCCGCACCAGCCGGGGCCGCTGGCCGACCTGTTCCAGAAGCTGGCGCTGATGCAAAAACTGGAAGAGCGGGCCCTGCGCCGCGATCCCGCCTATAAAAAGATCCTGCGCATCGCCATCATCACGGCGCGCAACGCCCCCTCGCACGAGCGTGTCGTCACGACGCTGAAAAGCTGGGGCGTGTCGGCCAATGAAACCTTCTTCCTGGGCGGGATGGAAAAGTCGCGGGTGCTGGAAATCTTCAGGCCGCACATTTTTTTCGACGACCAGATCAGTCACCTGAAATCGGTGGGCGGCACGATACCGATGGTGCACGTCCCCTTCGGCATCGCCAACGTGGTCAAAGCGAGCCCTGAGGCGGCGCCGCCGCGGGTCCGCCTTCCCGGGGGCGGCGTACTATAATGCTGCCTGTAGCGGCGCCGCCGGACTGGCCGAGCGCCCTCTAACCGTTCACAAAGTGTCAGCGCCTGCATGTCCCTCGACTTGAAAAAAGCATTACCCAAACCCGGCAACCGTTTTTCGCTGCCGGCCCTGTACGGCTCGTCCGACGCTTACGCCCTGGCGCTGGCCGGGCTGGAATTGAAAGCGCGCGGCCAGATGCTGGCCGTGGTCGTCTCCAGCGCCGGCGACGGCCAGCGCCTGCTCGATGAAATCCCCTGGTTTGCCGCCGGCGCGCTGCGCTGCCACCTGCTGCCGGACTGGGAAACCCTGCCCTACGATGCCTTTTCGCCGCACCAGGACCTGGTCTCGGAGCGGCTGGCCACGCTATATGAAATCCAGAACGGCCAATGCGACGTGCTGATCGTGCCGGCGACGACCGCGCTGGTCCGGCTGGCGCCGCCCTCCTTCCTGGCCGCCTATACTTTCTTTTTCAAGCAGGGCGAGACGCTGGATGAAGCGCGGCTGCGGGCGCAACTGAC
>DASYLQ010000251.1:0-2874 GCA_036009485.1 Janthinobacterium sp. | reverse complement strand
GGGTTTAAGCGGCAGCATGGTCAGCCTGTGGTGGCATCCGATGATCAATAGCGCGGGCGCCTCGGGCGCGATCTTCGGCGTGTTCGGCGGCTTGCTGGCCTTCATGCTGAATCCGAAAAACGCCGTGCCGCGCGCCGTCATGACCGCGCACCGCAACAGCACCGTGTTCTTTATCGGCTTCAACCTGCTGAACGGCTTTACCCATGCCGGCATCGATAACGGCGCCCACATCGGCGGTCTGTTGGGCGGCATCGTCTTTGGTTTCCTGCTGGCGCGGCCGCTGGACATGGGTGCGCGCAGCGTGGCCGGCGCCGGACGCCTGGCGCTTTCCTGCCTCGCCTGCCTGCTGGTATTGGGCGCCTTGAGCTATCCGATGTCGCATCCGGACGCGGACTTCGTCCAGGAACAGCGCTTCCGGGATGCGCTGCAAACCTTCTCGCAGCAAGAAAAACAGACGATCGGCGAGACCCAGCGCCTGATCGGCCAGGTCAGGGCAAACGCCATCAGCGAAAGCGCCCTGGCCGATGGGATGGAGAAGCAAATCACGCCGGCCTGGGAGCATTTGCGGCAGGCGGTGGCGGCGCCGAAGCTGAGCCGGCAATCCGCCAAATATCCGCTCCAGCAAGCCTTGCTGCGCTATCTGGACCAGCGCCGCCAGGCCAGCGCGCTGATCGCCGCCGGCATACGCAACAGGGACAGCAAACTGATCGCCGAGTCCAACGACAAGCAAAAGGCGGCCCAGCTTGAGGCCGGCCTCATTCAGAAATTGACGGCGCAATAAGCCGGGACCAATCCGGCAATCGCGGCCTGGGAGAGAATACAAGTTCTGGGGAACCGCAAAAAACGCCTGGTTTTGCTACACTTGACGGCGGTCGATACGACAATCAACCGTCAGGAAACCGATGGCCGATCAATTGACAATACCGGAGCGCGCAAGCACCTCTGCCCAGGCCGCCATCGAGCAGGCCGACCACGCGATGCGCAACTGGCGCGATGCCTCGCCGGACCCGCTCCGCCCCGGCTCGCCGCAACACTTGCGCATGTTTTGCGACATGCTGTTGCAAACCCATAACCCTTACAAGCCGGCCGTCATCGAATGGCCCAGGCTGGCGCCGGAAGCGCTGCGGCGCGTCGTCTCGCTGCCGATCTGGGATATCGCGGTGCAGACCGAAGGCCATGCCGCGGTCCGCGTCCGGAGCTTCGCCGCCACCGTGCGCCAACCGCTGCTGCGCGCGGCGCTGGAGATGGACGGCGCCGAAGAGGCGCGCCACAAGGAGGTGCTGTCGAAGCTGGTACAAGCCTACGACATTGCGCTGGCGCCGGAACCGCTCTACCCGCCGCCGGCCGATCCGGAATGGGGCTGGCTGGTCACCGGCTACAGCGAGTGCATCGACAGCTTCTTTGCCTTCGGCCTGTTCGCCGCGGCGCAACGCTCCGGCTTCTTCCCCGCCGAACTGGTGGAAACCTTCGAGCCGGTGATCCAGGAAGAATGCCGCCACATCCTCTTCTTCGTCAACTGGGCGGCCTGGTACCGGCGCAACCTGCCGCGCTGGCGCCGGCCGCTGTTCGCCTTCAAGGTGGCGCGCGCCTGGGGCTTCCTGCTCTGGGAACGCTTGGCCATGGCCCGCGGCATCGATACCGACGGCATGGCGCGGGACGCCAACTTCACGATGAACGGCTCGGCGGCGCTGGGCCAGGCATTGTCGGCGCGCGCGATGATTGAGCTGTGCCTGGCCGAAAACGCGCGCCGCATGGCCGGCTACGACCCGCGCCTGCTGCGGCCCGAAACCGTGCCGCGCCTGGCGCGCCTGGCCCTGCGCCTGCTGCGCCGGCCGGCGCCCGTGGTTTAACGCAGATATCCGGCCTGGCGGAACCAGGCCAGCGCATCGCGCAAGCCGTCCCGGTAGGCGCGCGGCCGGTAGCCGAGCTCGCGCTGCGCCTTGGCGGAACTGAAGTACATGCGGTAGCGCGACATGTCCAGTCCATCGACCGTGATGAACGGTTCGCGTTTGCTCAGACGCGCCACGGCTTCCATCAGGTGCGCCAGCGGATACAGCGGCCAGCGCGGCAATTGCACGGTGGGCGCGCGCCGGCCGCAAAGGTCGGCGACATCCTTCAACAATTGCTGCAGGCTGAGGTCCTGGCCGCCGAGGATGTAGCGCTGGCCGATATCGCCGCGCTCCAGCGCCAGGAAGTGGCCTTCCGCCACATCGTCGACGTGCACCAGGTTCAGCCCGGTGTCGACGAAGGCCGGGATCTTGCCCATGGCGGCCTCGAGCAGGATGCGGCCGGTCGGCGTCGGCCGCACGTCGCGCGGGCCGACCGGCGTCGACGGGTTGACTATCACCGCCGGCAATCCGCTGCCGGCGACCATGCCTTCCACCAGGCGCTCCGCCATGACCTTGCTGCGCTTGTAGGCGCCGATGGCCTCGTCCGGCCGCATGGCCGCGTCTTCGGCCACCGGCGCCGTGGCGCCCGCGACGCGCAAGGTGGCCACGCTGCTGGTATAGACCACGCGCTCGACGCCGCAGGCTTGCGCGGCCTGCATCACGACCGCCGTGCCGTCCGTGTTGGCGCGGATGATTTCCTGCGGGTCCGGGGCCCACAGCCGGTAATCGGCCGCCACATGGAATAGATGGCGTACGCCCGCCATCGCTGTCCGCACGGCGGCGGCGTCGCACATGTCGCCCACCACGGCCTGCACCGGCAAGCCTTCCAGGTTGCGCCGCGGGCTGCCGGAACGGACCAGGACGCGCACCCGCAGCCCGCGCTCCAGCCCACGCCGCACCACCGCCGAGCCGAGGAATCCCGCCGCGCCCGTCACTAAAATATCGTCGTCAATCATGATTTCTTTCGGTCATGTACAATTTGTTA
>DASYLQ010000250.1:0-5648 GCA_036009485.1 Janthinobacterium sp. | reverse complement strand
GAACGATACCATCAGGGATGGCTCTTCCCTGCCCTCGCGCAAGGCCAGCTCCAATTCCGCCGCCAGGCGCGACAGGCGCTCCGCCCCCAGCGTCGCGGCGATGCCCTTGGTCGTGTGCGCATGGCGCTGCGCCAGCTCGCGTTCGCCGGTGCCCAGCGCGGCTTCGATGCGCAGCGGCGCGTCGGCGTGTTCCTGCACAAACTTGTTAAGCAAGCGGCGGTAGACCGGCAATGGCAAACCGAGCCGGCGCATGGTGCCGGCCGCTTCCAGCAGCCTGGCCTGTTGCGCCTGGCCGGACGCCGGCGCGGACTGTCCCACGGCCGGCGCCAGGCGCCCGGTCCAGCGGGCCAGCGTGTCGAACAAGTGGGCCGGATCGATCGGTTTGCCGATATGGTCATTCATGCCCGCCGCCAGGCAACGGGCGCGGTCTTCCACCATCGTGTGCGCCGTCATGGCGATGACCGGCAAGTCGCGCAGCGCGGGATCGGCGCGGATCGCCGCCGTCGCCGCATAGCCGTCCATCAAGGGCATCTGCAAATCCATCAGCACCAGGTCATAGCCGGGCTGCTGCTCCACCAGCGCCACGGCGACGATGCCGTTATCGGCGGTGACCACCTCGACGCCTGCGTCCTGCAGCAATTCGCTGGCGACCTGCTGGTTGATCGCATTGTCTTCCACCAGCAGCACGCGCAAGCCCTTCAAGCCGTAATGCGCATGCGCGGCGCCGAAGGCCGCCTTGGCGCAGGCGCCATACACGCCGGCCAGGGTTTCTTCCAGTTGCGCCAGGCCGGTCGGCGTCGCCAGGCAGCCGTCGAAAGGTAGCTCGGCCTTGGCCTCGGCCTCGGCCGGGGCGCGGTCGCGGCCATGGCGCTCCAGGCGCAGCAGGGCCGGCGATTGGCCGGGCAGCGGGGCATCTTTGATGGCCCGGATCAGGCCGGCGTCGCCGCGACACAAGCCGGCGTCCAGCAAGACCAGGGCGTAGGCGCGGCCGGTCTGCTCGGCGGCGCGGACGCAAGCGAGCGCCTCCTGGGCCGATACAGCCTCGTCGGCGAGCAAGGCCAGCGCCATGCACTGGCTGCACAATTCGCGGCGCAAGTGCGCGTCAGCCGTTGCGACGAGGATGCGCAATTGCGCCAGCGGCCGCGTCTGCGCCGGCAATAATCCGGCCTCGGCGGTGCCGAACCACAGCGAACAACTGAAAGTGCTGCCCAGACCGGACGCGCTGTCGACCCAGATCGTGCCGCCCATCATCTCGACCAATTGTTTGGTGATCGCCAGTCCCAGTCCGGTGCCGCCATATTTGCGCGTGACCGAAGCGTCGGCCTGGGTGAAGGCCATGAACAGGCGCTGCTGCTGTTCCGGCGACATGCCGATGCCGCTGTCGCGCACGGAAAATTGCAGCTTGACGCCGCTGTCGCTACGCTCCAGCACGGCGGCGCGAATCAGCACTTCGCCGCGTTCGGTAAATTTTAGCGCATTGCCGACCAGGTTGATGAAAATCTGTTCGACCCGCAGTGCATCGCCGACCAGGGCGCGCGGCACGTCGGCGGCGACGTCGACCGTCAGCAGCAAGCCCTTTTCCTCGGCCTTTTGCCCCAGCAAGGCGACGACGTTGTCCAGCGTGCGGTCGAACATGAAGCGGACCTGCTCCAGCCCCAGTTTGCCGGCCTCGATCTTCGACAGGTCGAGGATGTCGTTGACCACGCCCAGCAGCGAGGTGCCAGCGCCGTGGATCTTGTCCAGGTAATCGCGCTGCTGAGGGCTGAGGCCGGTGCGCAGCGCCAGGTGCGACAGGCCGATGATGGCGTTCATCGGCGTGCGGATTTCATGGCTCATGTTCGCCAGGAACAGGCTCTTCGCCAGGTTGGCCGCCTCGGCGCGCAAATTGGCCTCGCCCAGCGCCTGCTCGCGCGCCTGGCGCTCCTTGATCTGCTCCTGCAGTTCGCGGTTGATGCGCTCGATTTCGTCTTCCTTGTGTTTGCGGTCGTCGATATTGAAGGTGACGCCGATGAAGCGCCGGCCCGGCTGCTCGGCGTCGCGGTCCATGACCTTGCCGTAATTGGCGAACCAGACCCATATGCCGCTCTTGGCCAGCAGGCGGAATTCGCAGCGGTATTGCGGCGTGTCGCCGCGCAGGTGGCGGTCGATGGCGGCATAGATCAGCGGGAAATCGTCCGGATGCGTCAGCTTGCGCAAGGTCTCGTTGATATCGGAGCCGTAATCGGCTTCCGTATAGCCGAGCCCGGCTAGCGTCTTGCTGACCGCCTTGGTCATGCGGCCGTCGACCAGGTCGGTTTCCCACAAGTCCAGGCCGGCCGCTTCCAGGGCTAGTTCAAGGCGTTCCTGATTCGGGTCTTTAGCGTTCATCACGGTCCAGATTGGCGGTTCCAGGCATACTCCGGCGCCGGCGCCCAGGCGCGGCGCCTGCCGCAGGAAGCATGATAGCCCGGTTCGGCCCCGCCGCGCCATTCCTGAACGCCATCATCAGTTCGGCGGCAAGGCGCCGGCATAACCGATATTTTGCAGCAGTGCGGCAAAGGCGGCCATGACGCCGGCCGCGCCGACCAGTTGCGCCGCCGCGCCGACCTGGATCACGCTGACCGCTTTTCCCGTATTCAGGTAATGGTTCAAGTCGTCCTGGGAGTTGGAAAAACCCAGTCCGGTCGATTCCGAGTAATAACAAATAGAATCGGGCGCGATAATGTCCGGCACCGTGCTGGCGCTGGAATACATGATCAGGCTTTCGTTCAGATTATAAAGACGATGCGTCGCCGTGCTGTCGGGCTGCGCCGGCGCGTTATCCAGGCGCACGATGCCGGCGTCGAATCCGCCCGAGGTCGATTGGTCCACTTGGGTGATATAAAAATTGCTCAGCACGGGCCTGGCGCCGCGGCCGGTGATTTGCGTAATGGCATCGGCGATCTCCTGGGTCGACGGCGGCGACGACGCGGTCTTCATGTAATGGCCCAGCATCCAGGCCTGGCTCAGCGTGCCCTTGATGTAATTGCCGCTCAGCGCAAATTGGTTGGCGGCCAGCGACGGCCACGCGGCCAGGCCGGCGATGCTGCCGAAACCGCTGGACACCACGCCGCGCGCCAACGCTTCCGCCTGCGCCGTCGTGGCGACGTTCAACACAGTTGTCTGGACGCCGGCCGCCGCCTGGCTCTCGTTGCCGATCACGGCCGGGCTGACGCCGAGGGCAGCGGCACCGCTATAGGTGGTTTCCACCAGTTGCGGCACGGCGCGCCCGGCGCCGTCGCCATCGACCACCCACATGCCCTTGTTGATGACGCCGGCGATCAGCGGCACCAGGGAATTCAATGCGCCGATTTCGACCGGAACGACGCAAGCCATGGCGGCGCCGGTGGCCTTGCTCAATGCCTGCAGGGAATTCGTGACGGCGGCTTCGACGTCCGCCAATTGCAGTGTCTCGCCAGCGTCCGGCGAACCCATCATCGCCATCACGCAAGCATTGCTGGCGCCGTCGTAGGGCAGCACCGGCACGGCAAATGGCGGCAGCATCGACAATTGCCGCAGCAATTGCAGCGCATCGCTGTAACTGCCGCCCCCGCCGCTGCCCAATACCGCCGCACCCGCCGCGACATACTCAAAATCGGTCAAGGAAAATTGTTGCGGCGCTGCCTTTAAATTAATCATTTTTATCTCAAAAAGAGAAGATATAATTCATTTTTACAAGTAGGGATGTTTGAACATACGAAAGATTTTGTCAATCCTTGATTGCCGAAACCTCGCAGGCCGGCTTGCAGATGGCCTCATCCATGGTATTACCTTGAGAATGAATTCATGTTGAACAGCCCTGTTGTCGAGGTCGCCATTGGCCTGACGTTTTGTTTCGCTTCCGTGGCCCTGATGGTCAGCACAATCGCTGAAGCGATCTCCTCGCTGTTCAATCTGCGCTCGAGAACCCTGTTCGGCGGCATCAAAACCATCCTCAACGACAAGGACTTCAAGGGCTTGGCGCTAGCCTTGTATAACAATGCGCTGGTCCATCCCTGCGGCGACGGCGGCATCGCGCCCGGCGCCCGGTTTGCCGCCATTTCCCGTGCCCCGGCGTACATCGCGGCCAACAATTTTGCGACGGCCCTGGTCGAATCGCTGCAAAGAAGTCCCTCCAGTGGCGCACGCCTGGAAAGCGCCATCGACGCCATTCCGGATACGCAACTGAGAAACCTGCTGTTTGGAATGTACTGGCGCGCCGACGGCGAGCTGGAGCAATTTGAAGCCGAAATCGCCGCCTGGTTCGACACGGCGATGGACCGCGTTTCCGGCGTTTACAAGCGGCATGCCCAGTTGATGACCTTCTTGATCGGGCTGGCGGTGGCGCTGTGCTTCAACGTCGACAGCGTCCACCTGTGTCAGGAATTGTGGAAGGATCCGCAGCGCGCGCTGCTGCTGTCGAATGTCGCCTCCTTCGATCAGCTGCATCCGGAAAAAGCCCATACCATCAGTGAAATGGCCGGCAATATCCAGGACTTGCCGCTGGGCCAGCCCTTCCCGCGCGACTGGCGCGACATCGCCTTGTGGTCCAACCTGCTGGGCGTGCTGATCACCGCCTCGACGGCGATGTTCGGCGCGCCATTCTGGTTCGACATGCTGCAAAGGCTGGTCCAGTTGCGCGGCGCGGGCCCGAAGCCGGAGCGGCGCTCTGACGGCGAAAAAAACGACGGCCGCCAGGCCGACGGAGCCGGCGGCAGGAAAAATTCCGAGAACAGGGCAAGCATTCAATAGGGATAGGCTCTCTCCCCCGTCATTCCTGTTACCCCGGAATCTCGGGCTCGACGAGATGCGCAAGTTGTGCGAGCGACTCTTGCCAGCCCAGATAACACATCTCGAGCGGAATGGCTTCGGGCAAGCCTTCCTGCACTATTTCCAGCTCAACTCCGCACGACACTTGCTTCAAGGTCAGCGTGGTCTGCATTTCTCCGGGCAAATTCGGATCGTCGAAGCGGTCCGTATAGCGAATTTTTTCGAATGGCACGAGTTCACGATATTCGCCGCCGAAGGAGTGAGCGTGGCCCGTCGTGAAGTTCGTGAATGACATCTTATAGGTGCCGCCGATCTTGGCGTCCAGGTGCTGAATCTTGCAGGTGAAACCGTAGGGCGGAAGCCACTTCGCCATCGCATCCGCATCCAGGAATGCCCGGTAGACGCGCTCCGGGGCAGCACGGAGCACGCGATGAAGTCGAATAATGCCAGAGGACATGATTAATTCTCCTATGATTTCACAGTTCGGTGGAAGTCAAGCTTGACGCGCTTGGGTCCCCAAGCTTACTCGATCCGCTCAATCGTGTTGCCGACATGGTCATTTTTTGGCGCGGAACTTTCAGCGCTGCGCTGTGGCAGGTCTTCCGGACGATCTCCACATGTCATCAAAATGTCATCAAAATGTCATGGAATTTTCACAATTCTCATAAAAAAAACTGTCAAGATACGCCCCGTTCAGACATTGACGACTTTGACATCAAGGTATTTTAAAAAGGGGATTACTCATGGCAGCAAAGAATGACAGCACCTTCAACTTGTCGCTGACCGCCGTGGCCGCAGCGATGCTGCTGGCAGGCTGCGGCGGCAGCGATTCGTCCCCCGCGGCGTCGACCCCGGCCACGCCCGGCGTCACGCTCAAAGGT
>DASYLQ010000249.1:0-10628 GCA_036009485.1 Janthinobacterium sp. | reverse complement strand
CGGCCATCACCGACAGCTTCAGCACGGCCGGGTCGCCGCCCTCCATCGACTGGATCTTTTGCGAACCCAGGTTCGAGGTCATGACGATCACCGTGTTCTTGAAGTCCACCGTGCGGCCCTGGCCATCGGTCATGCGGCCATCATCCAGCACCTGCAGCAAGACGTTGAACACGTCCGAATGCGCCTTCTCCACCTCGTCCAGCAGAATCACGCTGTACGGCTTGCGGCGCACCGCCTCGGTCAGGTAGCCGCCTTCGTCGTAGCCGACATAACCGGGCGGCGCGCCGATCAGCCGCGCCACCGAATGCTTCTCCATGAATTCGCTCATGTCGATGCGGATCAGCGATCCCTCGGTATCGAACAGGAAGGACGCCAGCGCCTTGCACAACTCGGTCTTGCCGACGCCCGTCGGCCCCAGGAACATGAAGGAACCGTAAGGCCGGTCCGGATCGCCCAGGCCGGCGCGCGAACGGCGGATGGCGTCGGCGACGGCGTTGATCGCCTCGTCCTGGCCAACCACGCGCTCATGCAACTTTTCTTCGATGTGCAGCAGCTTGTCGCGCTCGCCCTGCAGCATGCGCGCCACCGGAATCCCGGTCGCGCGCGACACCACTTCGGCGATTTCCTCGGCGCCGACCTGGGTGCGCAGCAGCCGCGGCTTGCCGGCCTGGTCCTGCGCCGTCTGCGCCTGGCCGCTGTCGGCCTGCTTCAGCTGCGCTTCCAGTTCCGGCAGGCGGCCGTACTGCAATTCCGAGACGCGCTGCCAGTTGCTCTCGCGCGTGGCCTGCTCCATCGTCTGTTTGACGCGCTCGATTTCTTCCTTGATGTGGGTGCTGCCCTGCACCACGGCTTTTTCCGCCTTGAGGATTTCCTCGAAGTCGTTGTACTCGCGCTGCAGCTTGGCGATTTCTTCCTCGATCAATTCAAGGCGGCGGCGCGAACCTTCATCCTTTTCGCGCTTCACGGCTTCCTTCTCGATCTTCAACTGGATCAAACGGCGCTCCAGCTTGTCCATCACTTCCGGTTTCGAATCGATCTCGATCTTGATCTTCGACGCCGCCTCGTCGATCAGGTCGATCGCCTTGTCGGGCAGGAAGCGGTCGGTGATGTAGCGGTGCGACAGCTCGGCCGCGGCGATGATGGCGGCATCGGTGATCTCTACCTTATGGTGCAACTCATACTTGTCCTGCAAGCCGCGCAGGATGGCGATGGTGGCTTCCACCGACGGTTCGTCGACGAGGATCTTTTGGAAGCGCCGTTCCAGCGCCGCATCCTTCTCGATGTATTTGCGGTACTCGTCCAGCGTGGTCGCGCCGACGCAATGCAGCTCGCCGCGCGCCAGAGCCGGCTTCAGCATATTGCCCGCGTCCATCGCGCCCTCGGCCTTGCCGGCGCCGACCATCGTATGCATCTCGTCGATGAAGACGATGGTCTGGCCCTCGTCCAGCGCCAGTTCCTTCAGCACGGATTTGAGGCGCTCCTCGAACTCGCCGCGGTACTTGGCGCCGGCCAGCAGGGCCGCCATGTCGAGCGACAGCACGCGCTTGCCCTTCAGCGATTCCGGCACTTCGCCGTTGACGATGCGCTGCGCCAGCCCTTCGACGATGGCGGTCTTGCCGACGCCCGGTTCGCCGATCAGCACCGGGTTGTTCTTGGTGCGGCGCTGCAGCACCTGGATGGCGCGGCGGATCTCGTCGTCGCGGCCGATCACCGGATCCAGCTTGCCCTGGCGGGCGCGCTCGGTCAGGTCCAGCGTGTATTTTTTGAGGGCTTCGCGCTGGCCTTCGGCCTCTTGCGAATCGACCTTGGCGCCGCCGCGCACGGCTTGCACGGCCGCTTCCAGCGCCTTGCGCGTCAAGCCGTTCTCGCGCGCCAGCTTGCCGGCGTCGGACTTGTCGTCCGCCATCGCCAACAGCACCATTTCGCTGGACACGAACTGGTCGCCGCGCTTTTGCGCTTCCTTGTCGGCCAGGTTCAGCAGCGTGACGAATTCGCGGCTGACCTGGACGTCGGCGCCGCTCACCTTGGGCAAGCGTTCCAGCGAGGATTTCAGGGCGTTGCTCAAGCCGCCGACATTGACGCCGGCGCGCTGCAGGAGCGAACGGGCGGCGCCGTCGTCCTGGTTCAGCAGGGCCGTCAGCAGATGCACCGGTTCGATATAGGGATTGTCGTTGCCCACCGCCAGGCTCTGGGCATCGGCCAGCGCTTCCTGGAGTTTGGTCGTGAGTTTGTCTTGCCGCATACGAAATGCTCCTTATTTTAACTTGTCAAGGAGATTGGGCTAGAACACGCGTTTTCAAGAAGCCATCATCTTATGCCGCCGCAAAAAAACCCACCGCACGCGACGCCTCAGCGCCGCCTCAGCGCCACTTGGCCAGCGCGCTCTCGTCGGTGACGCGGGCGTCGACCCAGCGCGCGCCTTGCGGCGTCTGTTCCTTCTTCCAGAACGGCGCCTCGGTCTTCAGGTAATCGATGATGAATTCGCAGCCGGCGAACGCCTCGCCGCGATGCGCCGCCGTGGCCGCCACCAGCACGATCTGCTCCATCGGCTTGAGCGGACCGACGCGGTGGATCACCAGCGCATCGAACAGGGCCCAGCGCTGCATGGCCTGGGCCACGATGGCCGCGATCGATTGCTCGGTCATGCCGGGATAATGTTCCAGCTCCATCCCGGACACCGCCGCGCCTTCGTTCAAGTCGCGCACGGCGCCGACGAAAGTCACCACCGCCCCCACCTTCGGGTTGGCGGCGCGCAGCTGCGCCACTTCATGGCTGAGGTCGAAATCCCCGGCCTGCACCCGCACCTTGCGCAGGCAAGCCGCGGCGTCGGGCGCCGCCGCGCCGGGCGCCGCCGCGCCGCTCATTTCAGCGCCGCTCATTTCAAGTCTCCGCCGCCTATCCGGCGCAGCAAGACTTCGATGCGGCTGGCCGTGCGATCGTCGGCCAGGGCCGGGATCGCGCACAATTGCTGGAATTGCGCCGCCGCCGTCAGCGGCTTCTGGCCCGACTTGAGCGAGGATTGCAGCACTTCCACCTGCATCTTCAGGCGCTCGCGGGCGAATTCGGCGCCGCTGTCGACGCCGGCGACGATTTCCAGGCGCAGCACTTCTTCCAGCAGCCTGGCGCGGTTTGATTCGAGCAAGGCGGCATAGGCGGCGCGCTGTTCCCTTAGGGCCTTGAGGGCGGCGTCGAAACGGCTGCGCAAGGTGCGTTCGTAGACAGCGTCGAGCGGCGGCAAGGCGCTCCAGCGCGCGGCCCAATCGCCATCGGCCTGGCCATCGGCCCGGCCATCGACCCGGGCATCCGGCTGCGCGACGGCGGCCTCCAGCGCCTGGCACAAACGCAGTTTGTCGCGCAAGGCATTCGCCTGGGCCGCGCCGGCGCGCTGGACGATGGCGTCGGCTTGCGCCTGCACCCTGGCAACAGCGGCCTGGAAACGCTGCTCGATCCTGCCTTCGCCGGCGCGCGGCACCGGACCGACGCCGACCCAATCATTCCTCGCTTCGCGCAGCAACGCGGCGATGGCGGCGGCTTGCGCCTTGTCGCCGCCCTCTTGCGAGAGGTCCGCCGTTTCCAGGCGGGCGCAAATGGCTTCCTTGGCGTGCAGGTGCGCCTTGCGCTCATGGTCGGCGGCATGGGCGACTTCCTTGCGCTTGGCGAAAATTTCGTCGCAGGCGGCTCGAAAACGCTGCCACAGCGCTTGCTCGGCGCGCCGCTCCAGCGGCAAGGCGCGCGCCTGTTCCTGCCATTTTTCCTGCAGCGCGCGCAGCATGTCGAGCGTATTGCGCTCGTTCGGCTTGAGCATGCCGACTTCGGCGATCAATTGCTCGCGCCGCGCCGTCTCGATCTGGCGCTGCTGTTCCAGCGGCGCCGACATGGCGTCCAGCGCCTTGCCGAATTCATGGTCGAGGCGTTTCTTTTCCTTGCGGTCGATGGTGCCGAGGCGGGTCCAGGCCTGGCGCAGGCGTTGCGAAGCGGCGGCGATCTGGCGCCAGTCGCTGCTGCCGGAAGCGGCCAGCGCGGCGGCTTCGGCAATCAATTCCCGGGCCTTGGCGGCATTGCTGTGGCGCTCATTGGCGAGTTGCTTGAAATGGGCGGCGGCCGGCGCATAGGCGGCCGTGCAGGCGGCGTCGAAACGCTCCCACAGCGATTTCGGCGCCGGGCCGGACAAGCTGTCGAGCGACTTCCAGCGTTCGCGCAGGCTGCCGACTTTTTTGGCCAGCTCGGCCATGGCCAGTTTTTGCGCCGGCAATTCCTCGACCGCCTTGACCAATTCTTCGCGCGACACATTGCCGCCCCAGCGCGCCCAATCGGCCAGGCGCTTGAATTCGGCGCGCACGTTCAGCAGGCGCTCGGACTGGGCCGGCGTCAGGCGTCCGGATTTACTCTCGCGCAGCGTCTTGTCATGCTCGGACGCCACTTGCAGCAGCCCTTGCCGCAACGCGGCTTCCATGCCGTCTAATACTTCCAGGAAATGCTTGTCCGCTTCCTTGGCGCTCTTTCCGGATTCCTGCGCTGGGCCGGACTTGCCCGCCCCCGGCTTGGCGGCGCTGCGTTCTTCCTTCGGTTTGCGGGTCTCGGGCAGCGCCGCGAGGATGGCCTCGAATTGCTGCTGCAAGCCGGCCGCCAGCTCGTTTTCGGGCAGGCGCGGCAAGTTTTGCCAGCTGCGTTTCAGCGTCTCGGCGTTCAGCGCGTCCGCCGCGGCGCCCTGCCATTCGGCCAGCGCGGCCTGGCGCGCCTCGAAGACGGCGCGGTGCCGGGCCAATTCCGCCAGCGCGGCCTGGGCGGCGGCCAGCGCGGCGCTGAAATCGTTCAGCAAATGCTTCGGCAGGGAAGCGTGTTCGGGCGAGGCCAGATGCGCCGCATGCGCGTTCGACAGGCGCTCGATGGCGAGTGCCGCCGCATCCTGGGCCAGGCCGGCGCCGGGCAGGCGGCGCAGTTCGGCGACGGCGTCGATGACGGCGCGCTGCAGCGCCACCTGGGCTTCCAGGCGTTGCGCCAGGCCGGCGCGGACGGCGGCGAATTGTTCGGCCAGTTCCGGCGCCGCCTGGATGATTTGCCATTGGCGGTCCAGCTCGCCAACCTGGTTCGGGCTCAGTTTTTCTTCGCGCAGCAGGCGTTCGGCACCCTCGATGCCGGCCTGGGCGCGGCGCTGCTCGGCCTGTTGATGACGGATCAAGTCCAGCCGCCCCTGCATCAGCTTGGCGACGCGGCGGTCGGTATTGCGCATCGCCTGGTGCACCTGCTCCAGCATGGCCTGGCTGTGAACATGCTCGGCGGCAATCAGGCGGACGTCGGCGAACTCGCTCTTCAGGATGAATTCGACGGCGCCGGCCTCATTGCCGGCCAGCAGACGGGCGTGCGAAGCTTGTTCGGCGCGGCGCGCGGCCGAGTCGGCCTGCTCCGCTGCGGCGGCCGCCTGTCCGGATTCCGCCGCGGAAGGTTCGGACGGCTTGCTGGCGGAACGCTTGAATAGGAAATCGAACATGGCGAGTGATGAATGGGTCAAAACCGCCATCATAACAAAGCCACGCCCAAGAGCACCTAAGAAAAGCTGCGACTAGCGATTCGGGCCCGGGATGCGCGCTGACCGTGCTCGCCGGGCCGGTCAGCCATGCGCCGCGGCCACGCAGGCTTCCGGCTGAAGCCGCTCCAACGCGGCGGGCGGCGGCAAGGGCAGTGCCGGCGCCGCGGCCGCGCTCTTGTTGCGGCGCGTTTCCTCGACCTGGGCGTCATGCCGCAAAAACTGGTTGGCGATGTTGAACCAGGCTTCCCCGCAAATCGCCCGGCGCGCAATGACGAACAGTTCGCGCTCCTCTTTTTCCAGCCGCTGCAGCAAGGTCGAGCAAAAAGCGTCGATGCCGGCGCAAAACTGCGCCAGTTGCTCCTCGTTCTGCGCTGCGGCGTTGCCGACGCGGGCCTGCAGCGAGGTCAGGATTTCCAGCGCCGCCTTGTTCAGCGTGCCCAGTTCGTCCAGCAGGCGGTCGGCCTGCTGCGTCACCTGGCGGATGGCCGGAATCAGGTACATCTCGATCTTGCGCCAATGGCAAGCCTGATACAGCCGGTTCAGGCTGTCGCAAGCGTATTGCAACTGGCCAAGAGTGATATTGCTTTGCATCTTTAAATTTCCCTGCACATATTTCTGAAACGAAAGCAAACTGACGCGTACGCTGGCTTGTTCAACCGATAAGGCAACCAAAGTATATGTGGCCGTTAACATTCACTCTCCCGGGCAGGTTGGCGGCCGCGCAGGGCGGCGGCGGGATGGGATGCGTTTGACGAGCTGGACAGTGCCGTCTCAGCAAAAGGGAAAGTGTAAATAAAACCGACAGTACTGTGCTTGACGTAGAACAAACCCGGGCATGGCGGACCAGGCGCCAGGGCCGATTGCCGGGAAGAAAAATGCGCAATTACAGGCCGCGCCGACCGCTAGCGGCGCCATCCGGGGCGCCATCCAGCGCCGCCTGCAATGTTGCGGCGAAACCGGGCGGCGCCGTCTGCGTCACCTGGACCCGCGCGCAGGCGTGCCAGTTGGCCAGGCGCCGCAGCGCCGCGGCGACGTCGCGGGCAAACCGTTCGCTGAGCTGAACGTCCGGTTCCAGGACCAGCGACTTGAGCTCGAACATCCCCTCGCGCCGGTGCGCCTTGGCATCGACCCGCCCGACCAGCGCGCCGCGGCGCAGGATCGGCAAGGTGAAATAACCGTAGCGGCGCCTGGCCGCCGGCGTATAACACTCCAGCCGGTAGTCGAAACCAAACAGTTCCAGCGCGCGGCGGCGGTCCCACACCACCGGGTCGAAGGGCGACAGGATGGTGGTCAGGCTCGCCGTCAATGCGCCGGCGGCAGCGCTGTCGGCCAGCGCCAGATGGTCCGGATGCAGATACACCGGCTCGTCCCAGCCCTCCACGTGCGCACGCAGCAGCGCGCCCTCGGCCACCAGCGTTTCCGGATCCAGGCGCGCACGCCCGGTGCGGAAGTAGTCGGCGATCCATGATGCCTTGGCCAGGCCCAGCGCCTTGACGCTCTTCAGCATCAGCGCGCGCCGGGTGCTTTCCAGGTCCGGCATGCGGCTGTCGTGCCAGCCGGGCAGCACGCGCTCGGCCAGGTCGTACACACGCTGGAAGTTGTGGCGCCGCGCGATCATCAGCGCGCCGCTGGTGAAGAGCAGCTCGAGCGAGCGTTTTTCCGGTTTCCAGCCCCACCAGCCGCCGCTCTTGCCGTCGGTGCGCTGGAAATCGGCCGAACGCACCGCGCCGTGTTCGCGGATGTGGGCCAGCACCGCCTCGACCTCGGCGCGCCGCTCCTTCATCCATTTTTCCGAATATTTCCAGCCCATGGCGCCCGGGTCTATCATGCGGTGCCGGTACAAGCCATAGTCTTCGATCGGCACGAAGCAGGCTTCATGGGCCCAGTATTCAAACAGCGCGCCCTCGGCCAGCAACTGTTCCAGCCACGCTTGCGGATAATCGCCCAGGCGGCTCCACAGCACCAGGTAGGGACTGCGCGCCACCACGTGGATGGTGTCGATCTGCAGCACGCCCATCTGGCGGATCAGCTTCAGCAGATCGGCCTTGCCGGCTTTTTTGCGGCGCGGCTGCAACAAGCCCTGCGCCGCCAGGTGCAGCGCGCGGGCGCCGGCCAGGGACAAGCTCAGGGGGACGGTCGTTTCATTCTGCGGCATGGCGACTTTCGGTCGAGTGCATCGAGCGCCTATTTTAATGGCAGGCGCCGGCGCCGACCACGCCCCCCAGGCGCGTCACGCCGCCGGACTATATTTAGCGCCGTTAGTCCCCAAACGCAACAATTCCGGGCAGAATATACAGAACGCCGGCAGCGCCGCAATTCCACCAGGATGCACGCTGAACAGCCTTCTTCAATGACTCTTGCATGCAGGCGCCAAATTGATAGCCGCCACCAGAACAGCCCGGAGCCTCGCCAGCCGACTGTATCGCGCGATACTGCTGCCGGCATTTGCCCTGGTATTACTGGCGATCCTGTGGACGGCGGTGGTCTACCGGGTCGAACAGGAACGCCTGTCGGCGCTGAACGATGCCGTGGCGCACAGCCAGTCGCTGGCGCGCACGCTGGCCGACCGCACCAACAATATGCTGCGCCAGGCCGACCACGCCACCCAGCTCTTCAAGCTGCAATTCGAGGAAACCGGCGGCGCCCTGCGACTGCGGGAGTTCACCCGCAAGAACGGACTGCTCGACAGCGTGCTGCCGCCCAAGCTGGACTTGCCGATCGCCGTGCTCGATGCCAGCGGCAATCTGGCCGACAGTTCCGGCGCCTGGCTGCCCGACAAGCAGGCCGGCGCGGACTATTTCCGCAAGCATGCCGGCAGCGCGGTCGACAGCCCGCTGTTCGGCACGCCGGTGACGCAGGCGTCCACGCACAAATGGCTGGTCCGCGTCTCGCGCCGCCTCAACGACCGCCAGGGCAATTTTGCCGGCGTCATCGTCATCATGCTCGACCCGGCCTATTTCGTCGACGACTACGACCGCCTGAACGTCGACGAGGACGGCGCCCTGCTGCTGATCAGCCGCGACACCGGCCTGGCGGTCGGGCGCGCCGGCGAAACCCCGCTGATGAGCGACAAGATCGACTTCGCCGCCCCTTCCGGCCCCGGCCATCCGGCCGAGGAAGTGGTGCTGCGCCAGCCCTTCGACGGCGTCATGCGGATCTACAGCGCGCGCGAACTGCCGCGCTATGGACTGCTGGCGGTGACAGGCGTGGCGCGTCCGCAAGCCATGGCCAAGTTCCAGCACCACCGCAACATGTATTTCGGCGCCGTGGCGGCGATCACCCTACTGATCGTCGTCTGCGTCGCCCTGCTGATGGGCCAGAGCCAGCGCCTGCGCCGCAGCATGCTGGAAGCCAGGGAAGCCCAGGCCATGCTGCACGCCGCCGCCAGCGGCAGCCTCGATGCGGTGCTGCTGCTGAAGGCTTGGCGCGCGCCCGGCCAGGGGCCCGGACAGATGATAGAAGACTTCGTCTGCGTCGACCTGAACCAGCGCGCCGCCGACATGATCGGCAAGCCGCGCGAAGACATCCTTGGACAAAAGATTTGCGAACTGCTGCCGGTATTCCGGCAAGCCTGCTTTTTCGGCAAATACGCGCGCGTGCTGGAAAGCGGCCAGACCGAGGAAGACGAATTCGAACCGCAACTGCCCGGCGGCGAAAAGATCTGGCTGCAGCACCAGGTCGTCGCCATCGACGACGGCGTCGCCGTCACCTCGCGCGACATCACGCAGCGCAAGCGGGACGAGCTGGAACGGCGCCAGAACCAGGCCGAACTGGCCGCCGTCAACGACGCCTCGCCGCTCGGACTGGCGTGGGGCGACAGCGAAGCCCGCTGCACCTACGTCAACCGCACATTCGAAGCCATCACCGGCCTGACGCGCGCGGAAGCGCTGGGCGAAGGCTGGATGCGCGCCGTGCATCCGGACGACCGCGCCCTGCTGGCGCCGGCGCTGGAGCAGTTGCGGCGCACGCGCCAGCCCTTCCAGGCCGCGCTGCGCTGCCGCCACCGCGACGGCAAGGTGGTCTGGGTCTCGCTGAAGATCGCCGCCATCGTCATCGACGGCGCCATCGAGGGCTACGTCGGCAGCATCGACGACATCACCACGCTGCGCAGCTCCGAGGTGGCGCTGCAGGAAAGCGAGGCGCGCCTGCGCACCATCGCCGACACCGTGCCGGCGATGATCGCCTATCTTGATGCCGGCGAGGTCTACCGCTTCCATAACATCGCCTACGAAAAGGAATTCGGCCGGCACGGCGTCGACATCCACGGCTGCACCTTGCGCGAAGCGGTCGGTGAAGCGCACTACCGGCAGCTGCATCCCTACATCGAGCGCGTGCTGGCCGGCGAAACCCTGCGCTTCGAAGAAAGCGACGATGCAGCCGGCAACACCCGCTGCATGGAAGTGAACTACATCCCGCAGCACGGCAAGGATGGCAGCAGCGTGGTCGGCTTCCACGTCATGCGCCAGGACATCACGATGCAAAAGCGCGAAAAGGAGCGCCTGCTGAAGCTGTCCCAGGTCGATGCCCTGACCGGCCTGACCAACCGCGCCGGCTTCCTGCAAAAACTCGGCGAAGCCATGATCTGCAGCCGCGACGGCGGCAGCATGATGGCCGTGATGTATATGGATATCGACCGCTTCAAGCCGGTCAACGACACCTACGGCCACAACGTCGGCGACGCCCTGCTGAAGGCATTTTCGGCGCGCCTGAGCCATACCATGCGCGCCAGCGACACCATCGCCCGCCTCGGCGGCGACGAATTCACCATCATCATGGAAAAGGTCGGCAAGCTGGAAGACGCCACCATGCGCGCGGCCAGAATCATCGCCGCGATGCAGGCCCAGTTCGACCTGGACGGCAGCAAGGTCAACGTCTCGGCCAGCATCGGCCTGAGTTTTTACCGCGGCGAAGACATCAGCCCGGCGGCTTTGCTGAAGCAGGCCGACATCCTGCTGTACCGCGCCAAGCAGGGCGGGCGCAACACCTACCGCGCCGCCACGCTGGCGGAAATGGCCGCCGGCACCAGCGACGCGGCATAATCACGCATCGCGCCATCCCGGCGCGCGCTTGCGCGCGCTTGCGTTATATTGGGGCCAGCGCC
>DASYLQ010000248.1:0-2891 GCA_036009485.1 Janthinobacterium sp. | reverse complement strand
ATGGAGGCGCCGGCCGCCACCGCCCGTTTTGTCGACGGCAAATGCGAAGCCTGGGCCTGCGTCCAGGCGCCGCAAGCGACCTGCGACATCGTCGCCGAACACCTGGGCATCAAGCCGGCCGACGTGACGGTGCACGTGACTTTGCTCGGCGGCGGCTTCGGACGCAAGTCGAAGCCCGATTTCGTCGCCGAGGCGGCCCTGCTGTCGAAGGCGATGAAGGGCGCGCCGGTGAAAGTGACGTGGACGCGCGAAGACGACATCCACCACGACTATTTCCACACCGTGTCGCTGGAACGCCTGGAAGCGGCCATCGACGCCAACGGCAAGCCGAGCGCCTGGTTGCACCGCACCACGGCGCCGACCATCGGTTCGATCTTCGTCGCCGGCGCCAAGGGCGAGCTGCCCTTCGAGCTCGGCATGTCCGCCGTCAACGTGCCGTTCGCGATACCCGACCTGCGCGTCGAATCGCCCGAAGTCGAGGCGCACACCCGCATCGGCTGGTTCCGCTCGGTGTCGAACATTCCGCATGTCTTCGCCATCCAATCCTTCGTCGCCGAACTGGCTGCCGCGGCGAATCGCGACCATCGCGACTACCTGCTGGAGCTGATCGGCCCGGCGCGCAAGATCGCTCCGCACGCCATGTCGGACGACTGGAACTATGGCGAATCGCCCGAGCGCTATCCCTTCGACACCGGGCGCATGCGCCAGGTCGTCGCGCTGGCCAGCGAGCAGGCCGGCTGGGGGCGCAAGCTGCCGCAGGGACACGGCCTCGGCCTGGCCGTGTCGTACAGCTTCGTCACCTATGTCGCGGTGGTCATCGAAGTGGTGGTGGCGGCCAACGGCGAACTGACGATTCCGCGCGTGGATATCGCCGTCGATTGCGGTCCGCAAGTGAATCCGGACCGCATCCGCTCGCAGCTGGAAGGGGCTTGCATCATGGGCCTGAGCCTGGCGATGAGCGGCGAAATCACGTTCAAGAATGGCCGCGCCGAGCAGAGCAATTTCAACGACTATGAAATCCTGCGTTCCATCGCCGCGCCGCGCGCCATCCACGTGCATTTCGCGCCGCATGATTTCACGGTGCCGCTGGGCGGCGTCGGCGAACCGGGCACGCCGCCTATCGCCCCGGCTTTGTGCAACGCCATCTTTGCGGCGACGGGCAAGCGCATCCGCAACCTGCCGATCCGCAGTCAGCTGGCAGGCGCTTAAGCCTGCTCCCGGCAAGACGGCGGCGCGCACCGATGCGCGCCGCCGTTTTGCTTTCCGATGCGGGCAATCATCTTTTGGCTGCCGAAGTGGTATCGTAACGGCCCTGGGCCAGACAGAGACACAAGGAAAGCGTATGACAGACAGCGGGCAAGAACAAAAACAGCGGGACGGTGTGCCGGCCGGGGATGCGCCGGCGGCGCTGGACAAGCGCCATGGCACGTGGCTGGCGCTGCTGGTCGCCGGCGCCTTTTTCATGGAAAACCTGGACGGCACCGTGATCACCACGGCGGTGCCCGACATGGCGCGCACTTTCGGCGTCGCGCCGCTGGACTTGAACACCGGCGTCAGCGCCTATTTGCTGACCCTGGGCGTGTTCATTCCGATCAGCGGCTGGGTGGCGGAACGCTTCGGCGCGCGCCGGGTGTTCGCCGCGGCGCTGGCCATCTTCACGCTGGCGTCGGTCTTGTGCGGCATGGCCCAGGGCCTGGGCGAATTTGTCGCGCTGCGCTTCCTGCAAGGCATAGGCGGGGCGATGATGGTGCCGGTCGGCCGCCTGGTGGTCTTGCACAATACGCCGAAGGAGCGCCTGATCAGCGTCATCGCCACCCTGACCTGGCCGGCCCTGGTGGCGCCGGTGCTGGGGCCGCCGGTGGGCGGTTTCATCACCAGTTATGCTTCCTGGCGCTGGATCTTTTACCTCAACCTGCCGCTCGGCGCCATCGCCTTCTTCGTCGCGCTGTGGCTGATCCCGAAACACAGCGCCACGCAGCGCCGGCCTTTCGACTGGCCCGGTTTTGTGCTCAGCGGCACTGCGCTGTTCAGCCTGACCTGGGCGGCCGAATTGATGGGACGCGCCAGCGTGTCGTGGAGCCAGGCCGGCGCCTTTTTCGCCGCCGGGCTCATCCTGCTGGCGCTGGTCGGGCGCCATCTGCGCCGCGCCGCCCATCCGCTGGTCGACTTGAGCGCCTTGCAGATTCCGACGTTTTCCGTGACCATCCTGGGCGGTTCGCTATTCCGCATGGCCATCGGCGCGATTCCTTTCCTGCTGCCGCTGATGTTCCAGGTCGGATTCGGGCTGGACGCCTTCCATTCCGGCTTGCTGGTGATCGCCGTTTTCGCCGGCAACCTGTTGATGAAGCCGGCGACCACGGGCATCTTGCGGCGTTTCGGTTTCAAGCCGGTGCTGCTGGTGAACGGCATCATCAATGTCGCCGCCCTGATGGCGTGCTCGCTGCTGACGCCGGCGACGCCGATCTGGCTGATCTGCCTGCTGCTGTTTATCGGCGGCCTGAGCCGCTCGATGCAATTCACCGCCTATAACACGATCGCCTTCGCCGATATCCCGCAGCCGCGCATGGCGGCGGCGAACACCCTGTTCAGCACCGCCTTCCAGGTGGCGCTGGGACTGGGCATCGCGGTGGGCGCGGTGGCGGTCGCAGAGCCTCTCCTCGGCGTGCTGGTGGCCCTGCTGCTGGGCGTGCTGCTGGTGCTGCGCTGGTGGCCCGACGCGGTCCCGGTGCTCGCGGTCGCGCTAATCTACAGCAACGCCCTGGTGATCCTGGCGCAGCGAGGCACGGTTCCGACGTCCGCGGCCGCCCTGCTCCTGGGGGCGCTGGGTCTCGCCCTGCTGCGCGACGTGCTGCAGCACGGGTCGTTGC
Source organism: Janthinobacterium sp. (assembly GCA_036009485.1). Classification (GTDB taxonomy): domain Bacteria; phylum Pseudomonadota; class Gammaproteobacteria; order Burkholderiales; family Burkholderiaceae_D; genus Janthinobacterium. Next base: position 24 of record DASYLQ010000248.1, on the reverse strand, counting down.
CACCGGCGCTGCCCGGACTCAGCC
>DASYLQ010000247.1:0-4969 GCA_036009485.1 Janthinobacterium sp. | reverse complement strand
GCCTGCAGCGGACGGTGGCGCGGCTGCGCCAGCAATTGCAGGACAAACCGGCGGGCGAGGCGCAGGCGCTGCGTGAACTGCTCGGCACGCTGGGCGTGACGATCGCGCCCAAGCCGGCGCGCCTTCAGTGGATTCGCGCGGTACATGGCAAGGCGTCAGGGTCTGCCTGTCAGCATCGACGGCAATTTCTACTCCGCATCCTCCATCTCATCGTGCGAGTCGCCGGCCTCGACGTCAATGCGGCCGTACAGCCCGTGCTTCTCGTCGGCCGGCCCGGCGGTGAAAAACAGAGTATCGATCGGCTGGCTGCTCAGGCCGTTTCCGAACGCGATCCCCCACAGTCCGTCGATGTGGATCGGCCTGTGGTCTACACCCTTCAGCCGGCCGACCCGTTTTCCGGTCGCCAGGTCGAACGCATTGATCAGCCCATCGCCAAAGTTCGAGACCAGCAGCCGGTTGCTGAAACGGCCGAAACTGGCTGGGGCAAGCGCCATGCCCCACGGCGCATTGAGCGCACCTTGAGAGGCGACGCGGTGCAGGAACCGGCCGTTCGGATCGAATACGCTGATGAAGCCGAAACCGGGTCCGGCGACATCGTCCTCCCGATCCGCATTCTGCTTGGCATAGGTGACGTAGATGTCGCCATTGATCGCCTGCAACCCGAATGGTGCAAAGTCGGCCGGGATGCTCGGGTCGTTGAAAGGCTTACCCGGCAGGATCACCGGCTTGAAGGTCGAATCGAACACGTCGACCTTGCCGTTGTGGAAGTCGGCGGCGTACAGCAGCGCCCCGGTACCATTGCCGCTGATGGCCAGACCTTTGTAAATCGCGTGCGACGCGCTGTTGTCGATCACGCGGATGGCGTGAGTGCGATCGACGTTGGGCGCCCATCCGGCGATGACGCCGTCCTCGCTGGCGAACATGAAGCGACTGGGACCGGACGCGCCGGCGTTGCCGACCAAAAATGCGGGGCCGCCGTAGAACACGATGCCGGTCGGGTTGCCGGTACCACCCGCATGCGCGGGCGGAATGGTCACCACCAGGGGCTGCGGCTTGCCCTCGCCATCGTACAGGGTCGAAACCCCGGTTCCGTTATCGGCTACCCATGCAACAGCGTACGGATTGAAGGCCAGCCCCCACCCATTGATCAGGTTGGGATCCCTGTTTTCAGCGCTCACGACCGCGCTGTCCGATACCAGATTGCGTTGCTGGTAGAAGTCCCCAGCCCACGCCACCGGCGCCGTCGCAAGAGCGAGCGCAGCAAATCCGCTCGCCATATATTGATGTAGATTTCGATTAAGGTTGTTCATTCTCAAGTCCCCCTGTAGCCAAATCGATTAGGCACTACAGGACCGATCATGCGCGCGGTAATTGAGCGGGCCTTGAGATCGGCCAATAGAGGAAGGTCTATGCGCGTAGGCGCGACGGTATCGCAACCTGCCCCGTGTCGTCGGTGGCCTTGTCTCGACCTATCCGGTGCGCCCAACGGCACCCGGTTGAGGACTTGAGCCGACGTTGCGCCCGCCAGTCCGGGCGACATCCAGGTGATCCGCGCCAACGGGTTCACAGGGTCGACGAGCGCACCGCAACGGCCAGTTCAGCATGCGCTGGCTGGTCACGATACTCGAGATGAAGCGCAGTCCGATGGCCCCGTCCAAGTCATGGCCGCTGTGCAATGGCGCCAAGCTCAAGACGGTGCTGATCCAACGCTTCATGGCGGCAATATCCTGCCTCCGTGAACGGCACCCCATCAGCAAGCGCGCGCCGGTATCGTTTAATGTTGGTTACTATCCTGGCTTGGAAAGCGAGGCGGTGAACTGCACCATGAAGAGCCAGCTGTTACAAGACATAAACGAAAGTGCATCGCGTTCCCGGTCCCGGCTTCTTGGCGATACGCCATCTCCCGGTACAGACGGGGGCGCGGCCGCGCCGCCGGCGATGGTGCGCTCCGGGCCTGACGTGCGGCAGGCCCAAAAAAGCGATCCGGGGCCGGCGGAAAGCGACGTGCCCGCGTTTGCAAGCGAACGCATTGATTGGCTGGGCGGGCAGAAAGTGCCTGATCGGTTCGACCGCTGGGGAAGGCGGGCGGCAATATGGGGCACCGGCCTTGCCGTGGCGTCCCTCATTTCAGGCGGCGGCCTGTGGTTGCACAGAGAGAACAGCATCGACAGTACGTTGGTGCTGGTGGCAAAAAACTCCTTACCGACGCGTCAGCGGGCTGCTTTGGTGGCGGCGCCGGCACCCGCGCCGGCAATGGCCGCCGGCGCGCAGCCTGATGTCTTACCGAAAGAGGCGGCGCCCCTGGAGGCCATGACACAAGCCGCCCCGCCTGCGGCCGCCGTACCTTCCGCTGTCGAACCTTCGGCTGCTTCGGCTGCCGCCGCACCTTCGGATCAAAAACCGGTCCTTGCAACGCCGTCCCAGCCGGTCGCATCGAAGGCTTTGAAGCGTGAAAAAAAACCGGCAAGCGCCAGGTCGCGCCGGAAAGCGCCGGCTTCCCCGGTCGTGTCAGAAGCGACACGCAGGCGACAATTGGTCGGCACGCTGCGGGCGTGCCGCGCGATGGGCTACCATGCCGCGGAATGCCTCAAGCGAGACTGCGCCGCGACCAAATATGGCTTGGCCTGCAAAGGCTGACCGGGCGGCCGCCGGTTCTCCGTTCAACAGCGTGGCTGGCGTTGGCCGATCGACAAATACTACGCGGTGCCGCTGGCCACGGCCGGGCTGGCCCATCGCCATTTTCGCCGGCCTGCTGGTGTGCGACCCGTTCCTGGCGCACTTGTCGAGCGGGATCATCATTCCCGCAGTGCTGGTGCTGTGCATGGCCGGCATGTATTTCTATGTCCACAGTCTGATCAAGGAACGCGATGCGCGGCCTTAGGATTGCCTAGAACGCTGGTTCCAGGCGTCCGGTTTTTTTTCGTCCGCGCCGGACTTCGCGCAGTCTGGGCCGTGAAAAATGCGTTTCATCGCAAGCCGATGGATGTGGCGCAGGGCCATGGCTATAGTTCACTCAAGCCCAACAATCAACACAAGGAGCCATCATGAACATCGCTAAAAACATGGAATTCATTTTCCACGCCTTCAAGCATATCTCTTCCGAGACGGAATCCACGACATGAATAAATTATTTGCCGCCGCGCTGATGTTCTTGTGCGCCACCTTGGGCACCAACGCAAACGCCGACAGCCAGGTCAGCGAAAGCCGCAACATCGACGCCCGTACCGTGAAGATTGTCCTCGACGGCATCGTCGACCTGAAGCTCAAACAGGGCACTAGCGCTTCCCTCGTCATCTATGGCGAAAAACGCTATATCGACAAGGTCAGGACCACGCAAAGCGGCGACACCATGCAGATCGGCAGCGACATCCGCGGCGAGGCGCACTTCGGCTCCCATCAACTACGCGCCGAGCTGACGCTGCCGGCTTTGCAAGAACTGGTCTCGGGCGGCGTCGGCGCCGCCGATGTGCGCGGTTTCAGCGGCAAGGAGCTGGCCCTGGCGCTGAACGGCGCCGGCGCGGTGACGGTGTCCGGCAACTACAGGAATATCCGCGCCCGTCTGGCCGGCGTGGGCGGCATGACGGTCAATAACGGCGACAGCGACAGCGTCGACCTGAACCTGCGCGGCGCCGGCCAGATCGCGGTCACCGGCCAGAGCAAATTGCTGCACGCCCGGCTCGGCGGCATCGGTAACCTGGATGCCGAACAGCTGCATGCCGACAGCGTCGAAGTCGAGATGACGGGCCTGGGCAGCGCCAGCGTGTATGCCAAAAACTCGGCCAACCTGCACCTGAGCGGCATGGGTTCGGCCACCGTTTATGGCAATCCGGCCAAGCGATCCGCCAGCACCGGCGGCATGGGCAGCGTCAGCTGGCAGTGAAGCTTTTTTTTTACGGGCACCTTACGCCGGGATGTCATCAATCCAGTTCGGCCAGCGCGGCTTTCGCCAGCTTCAACTGCTTCAGGTAACGCCGGCGCAGCGCGGCCGGATCGGTCAAGTCATGTCCCAGGATGAGACGCAGGTCGGCCGCCGTGCAATTGTCTTCCTCGATCAAGATCAGCGGACCCAGGCGCAACGCCAGCGTCCGCGCCGCGGCCTCGTGCGAGGCGCTGTATTCGATGCGGCTGCGCTCGACCAGGAAGTTCTTTTCATTCGCCAGCCGGACCACGCGCAGGCGCTCGCTGCCGACCGTGCGCGCCAATGCCGCCGCCATGCCGCGCACGCCATTGCCGTTGCGGATTTCAATGCGGACCGGGCGCTCTGAAGCCGTCTCCGCCGTCGCAATGGCGACAGCGGCCGGAATGGTTTCCGGCGGCTGGGACGCCATCGCCGCCACCCGCCGCAATTCGACCATGCCATCGGCTGTCTCGTGCACGTCGGTGCGCGCCAGGGCGTCGGGCCAGGCGCTGCTCACGTCCGCGGCGCCGGATGGGCGCGGCAAGGCGCGCCTGCCCTCCAGTGTCGCGGCAGCGGCGCCGGGCCGGGCCAGCGCATAATCGGCGCCGGCGTCGTGGCGGCGCAGCGTCTCGGCCTGGCGCAACATCAGCGCGGCGCGTTCGTGCTGGCCCATTTTTTCCAGCACGCTCGCCAGGTGTGACCAGCTTTGCGCGTTGAGCGGATCGAGGACGCAGGCTTTTTCCAGCGCAGCCAGGGCGCGCTCATTGTCGCCGTCGAGAAAATACGCATAACCCAGGTTACTGAACAGGAAGCTCGCCTCCGGTCCCGCGGCGATGCCTTCGTCGGCGGTCAGCCCCTGCCACAGGAAGATGGCGCGGCTGTAATCGCCCTGGCCCGCATACAGCACCGCCATGCCGTTGCGCGCATTGATATGGGCGGGAGCGATGGCCAGCGCCTGGCGGTACGATGCCAGCGATGCGGCATAACGCCGCGCCGCATACTGGCTGCGCCCCAGCACATAATAATCGTCGGCCGCGTTCCCAAGCCCCAGCGCCGGCCCGGCCGATGCCG
>DASYLQ010000246.1:0-1503 GCA_036009485.1 Janthinobacterium sp. | reverse complement strand
AAACCATGGCATTATTTTGGCGCGTCCGTCGACGGCCCCTTATTCGAAGGCGGCCCGGCACGCCTTTGAATGACAGGAATGTATGCGCTTGCCGGGAACCCGCTATCAGGAGCATGGATGGGAACAAGTGCGCAAGCTGCTTGGACAGTGCTCTCTGTTGGCTTTCAAAGAATGCGCCATGAGGCAGTTGCTGGAGCGCGCCCTGGCGGCGCCGCTGCTGGACTGGTACACCGACGCGGCGGCGGCCGTGCTGTGGCGCAGCGCCGGCACGGCGCGCGCCGACGCCGCCGGCAACAGCTATGGCGAGAGCGTCCTTGAACTGGCCCTCAGCCTGCTCTACGAACTGCAGGCCCAGCCTTCCTACTGGGACGGCTTCCTGGCCGCGGTGGCCGGCGAACACGCCCGCAGCGGCGAATTCTGGGCCGGCGCCGGTGCCGACGCCATCCTGCGCAAGAAGATCAACGATATGTTCGTCGGCCTGCGCGACAAGGTCGACGCCGACAATTACCAGGTCACCCTGGGGCAGGCCTGCTCGCCCAACAAGATGTACACCTACCGCATGCTCGATACCGCCTACGGCGAGATCGCCGCGCTGTTCGCCGGCTGGCGCGAGCACGAGGAGCAGGTGGCGGCCATCCTGGGCCGGGCGCCGGGCGGCTTGCCGATCGAGGCGCGCCAGATGAAGGCGATCGCCGGCTGCAAGGCCGAGTGGGTGATACGCTGGAGCGAAACGCTGGAGCGCTTCAGCGGTTCGCCCGGGCCGCTGCACACCAGATCGAAGCGCTTCGCCAGCCTGAAAAACAGCCCGGAAAAAATCGCCGCGATGATGGCGGAGATCGGCGACTATGAAGAACTGTCGTCCAACCTCGACCGCGCCGACGACTGGAGCGGCGACGCCGGCGAGGCGGCGCTGTGGCTGGAAGACTACTGGCGCGTGCTGGGCGAGTCCGAAGCGGCCCAGGATGACGGCGGGACAGACCGCATCCTGGCGCCGGCGCCGGAGCTGGATGAGTTCGAAGCCTTCGAGGCCGTCGAGGCCGGGCTCGAAACCGGGGCGGCGGACGCTGACGCGCAACGCGCCGCGGACGGCGCGACGCCGCATCAGGCGGCGCGCGACGAAGCGCTGGCGGCCGGTCTTTCCCTGCCCCCCCGCTTCATCGAATTGGCGACAGCGGCGCAGGATGGCGCCAGCTGGACGCTGCGGATGCTGAAGGACGATACGCTGGCGATCCGCCTGGCCGTGTATCACAAGATGCTGGGCAGCGCGGACGACAGTTATCCCGACGCCTGGTGCGATCCGGCGACCAGCGCGCTGCCAACCCTGCAGCAACTGGCGGCGCTGGACGGCATTTCGATGCCGACCCTGCGCAAGCGGCGCAACGACGCGATCGCCAGGTTGCAATCCGCGCTGGCCGCGTCTGGCCAGGGCGGCGACATGAAGGAGAATGAATGAATGCGAAAACCGAGATGGCGGTACTAGCCGCCGAGCGCCGCTTGCAGGAA
>DASYLQ010000245.1:0-2394 GCA_036009485.1 Janthinobacterium sp. | reverse complement strand
CGACGATGGTCCTGGCTTGCGCGCTGCCGACGGCGAGTGGTTTTGTCGTCCTGGTGCATCACTTTTATCAGCGTGACCGTATGCAGGTCAGCAATGACGCGCGCCAGACCGCGCGCGCGCTGGCCGAAGCCGTCGACCGCGAACTCGACAATTGCCAAACGGCCGCCTTCGTGCTGGCCGGTTCGCCGTATTTAATCAGCCTGCCCGCAAGCCTGGCCGCCTTCCATGCCCAGGCCAGCAGCATCCTGCGGCCGGATTTCCCCGGCGACGCCTTCGTCCTCAGCGACGCCGCCGGCCAGGAACTGGTGAATACCGGCGTGCCCTTCGGCCAGCCGCTGCCCGTGCGCGGCAACCTGGACCAGATGCGGCGGATATTTACCGAGGCTAAACCGATATTTTCCAGCATCTACGTCGGCAATACCGGGCATCGCCAGCAACTGGCGATCGACTTGCCGGTGTTGCGTGACGGCAAAGTCGTGTATTCGCTGGCCGTGATCATCCGTCCCGAACGGCTGAATCAGTTGCTGCGCGACCAACACCTGTCGCCGCACACGGTGATGGGCATCCTCGACGCCCATGGCGTGCTGGTCGCGCGCAACATCGATCCGCAGAAATATGTCGGCCAGCGCGTCCGCCCGGCCGTCTGGGAACAGATCCAGCAATTGGGCGAGGGCGTGATCCGCGCCGGCTCGATGGAAGGCATTCCGCTCTACGCCGGCTTCAGCCGCTCGCCGCGCAGCGGCTGGACCGTCTCCATCGGCATCCCCGAAGATACCGTGCTCAACGAAGTGCTGGAATCGGTCTCGCTGCTGACCACGGCGGTCGGGGCGCTGCTGCTGGCCGGCTTCGCGCTGGCCTGGTATATGGGCGGGCGCATCCGCCGTTCGGTGAAGGCGCTGACCTTGCCGGCCGATGCGCTGGCCACCGGCCTGCCGCTGCGCTTCCCGCCCATGGATTTCCGCGAGGCGGAAGAAGTGGCGCGCGACCTGGCCAGCCTGGCCGTGGAAGCGCAGCGCCGCCGCCGCGAATTGCAAGGCTTGGTCGACGAACGCACGGGCCAGTTGGCGAAATCGAAACTGTTGCTCAAGTCCATACTGGAAAACATGCCGGCGATGATATACGCCAAGAGCGCCGACCGGCTGCGTTATGAAATCTTCAACCGCAACGCCGAATACGTCCTGGGCCGGCCGCGCGCCCGCGTCATCGGCAAGACCGACCGCGACCTCTTCCCGCAAGGGCAGGCCGACCAGATGATGGCGACCGACCGCCGCGTGCTGGCCTCGCCCGGCTTTATCGAAACCGAGCTGCAGCCGATGACCAACGCCGCCGGCGAAACGCGCTGGTTCACCACGCGCGAAGTGGCGCTGCGCGACGACGAGGGCAAGGCCACCCATGTGCTGGGCGTGGCCATCGACGTCACCGAGCGCAAGCAGGCGCGCGAAAGCCTGGGCGCCACCACCGCGCAACTGGAGCAGAGCGAACGCTTCATCCGCACCGTCACCGACAACCTGCCCGGCATGGTGGCTTACTGGGACGCCGGCATGCACTGCCGCTTCGCCAACAAGATGTACCTGGAATGGTATGGCAGGCGGCAGGAAGAGATGGCGGATATCCCGATGCAGGAATTGCTGGGAGCCGAGGCGTACGCCGTCAGCCGGCCCTACGTGGACGGTGTGCTGGCCGGCCAGGCCCAGAGCTTCGGACGCGAGCTGCGCCGCCCCGGCGGCGAGCTGCGCCATTCCTGGGCCAGCTACCTGCCCGACTTCGACGACGCCGGCCGGGTGCGCGGCTTTTTCGTGCTCATTTCCGACGTCACGGTGCTCAAGCAGGCGCAATTGCGCCTGCACGACTTGAACGAGGAACTGGTGCGCGCGCGCGACAAGGCCGAGGCGGCGAACAGCGCCAAGAGCGAATTCCTGGCCAATATGAGCCATGAAATCCGCACCCCGATGAACGCCATCATCGGCCTGGCGCGCCTGCTGGAAGAGGCGCCGCTGGAGCGGCGCGAACGCAGCTACGTCGCCAAGATCAAGCTGGCCACGCAATCGCTGCTGGGCGTGCTGAACGACGTGCTGGACTTTTCCAAGATCGAAGCCGGCCGCCTGGCGCTGGAACATGTCCCGTTCGCGCTCGACCAAGTACTCACGGGCACCGCGGTGCTGGTCGCCAGCAATGCCTGGGCCAAGGGTGTCGAGCCGATTTTTTCGGTGGCGCCGGAGGTGCCGCTGGCCCTGGTGGGCGACCCGATGCGGCTGCAGCAGGTGTTGCTGAACCTGATAGGCAACGCCGTCAAGTTCACCGAACAGGGCGAGGTCATGCTGTCCATCGTCATGGCCCAGGAAGACCGGCGCCAGGTCACGCTCGGCTTCGCCGTGCGCGACACCGGCATCGGGA
>DASYLQ010000244.1:0-3120 GCA_036009485.1 Janthinobacterium sp. | reverse complement strand
GATCACCGTGCTCACCATCGACGGGGCGATCGGCCCGGCGAACGCCGATTACGTGGTGCGCGGCATCGACCATGCGGCCGCCGCGCGCAGCCAGCTGATCATCCTCCAGATCGACACGCCAGGCGGGCTCGACCAATCGATGCGCGCGGTGATCAAGGCCATCCTGAGTTCGCCGGTGCCGGTTGCGGCCTACGTCGCGCCGAGCGGCGCGCGCGCGGCCAGCGCCGGCACCTACATCCTGTACGCCAGCCATATCGCGGCGATGGCGCCCGGCACCAACCTGGGCGCAGCCACGCCGGTCCAGATCGGCGCGCCCGGAACCGAACCGGAACGCGACAAGCCGCCCGCGCGCAAGGATGGCGAAGAACGCGACAATGCCGGCAACGCCCCCGCCCCCCCTGCCTCGGCAATGGAACGCAAGCAAGTCAACGACGCCGCCGCCTACCTGCGCGGGCTGGCGCAGATGCGTGGGCGCAATGCCGAGTGGGCCGAGCGTGCCGTGCGCGAAGGGGTGAGCCTGTCGGCCGAGGATGCGCTGAAAGAGCACGTGATCGACTATATCGTGCCCGACGTCGCGGCTCTGGCCGCGCGGCTCGACGGCGCCAAGGTACGGGTGCTGGGCCGCGAATTGCAGTTGCAGACGGCCGGCGCGCCGCGCGTCAACCTCGAGCCGGACTGGCGTTCGCGGCTGCTCACCGTGATCACCAACCCCAGCATGGCGCTGATCCTGATGACCATCGGTATCTACGGCCTGCTGTTTGAATTCATGAGTCCGGGCGCCGTCGCGCCGGGGGTGATTGGCGCCATCTGCCTGCTGCTCGCGCTGTACGGCTTGCAGTTGCTGCCCGTCAACTATGCAGGACTGGCACTGATTATCCTGGGCATCGCATTCATGATCGCGGAAGCTTTTCTGCCCAGTTTCGGCACGATTGGACTGGGCGGGGTGGCCGCATTCGTCGCCGGCGCGCTGATCCTGGTCGACACGGACTTGCCGGACTTCGGCATTCCGCCCGGCCTGATCGTCACGGTCGCGGTCGCGAGCGCCTTGCTGACGGGCGCCACGGTCGCCATCGCGCTGCGTACGCGCCGACGCGCCGTGGTGAGCGGGGTCGACAACCTGGTCGGCAGCATCGCCGAAGTGCTGGAGGACGCCGCGCGCGAAGGCTGGGCCAATGCCGGCGGCGAAACCTGGCGCGTGGTCAGCCCGGCGCCGCTGCGGCGCGGGCAGCAGGTGCGGATCGTGGCGCGGCGCGGTTCCGCGCTCGAAGTCATTCCGATTGACAATCACAACAAGGGAGAACTGCCATGATCTACGAATTCGGCTTCGGCGTGGGCGCCCTCGTCATTTTTCTGCTGGCATTGTTTGCGATGTCGGTGCGCATCTTGCGCGAATACGAGCGGGGCGTCGTCTTCCAGCTGGGACGGTTCTGGGCGGTGAAGGGACCGGGCCTGATCCTGCTGATCCCCGTGCTTCAACAAATGGTGCGGGTCGACCTGCGCACGGTGGTGCACGATGTGCCGAAGCAAGACGTGATCTCGCGCGACAACGTCTCGGTCAAGGTGAACGCGGTGCTGTATTTCCGCGTCATAGACCCGGAACGGGCCATCATCCAGGTCGCCAACTACTTCGAAGCGACCAGCCAGCTGGCCCAGACCACCTTGCGCTCGGTGCTCGGCAAGCACGAACTGGACGAGATGCTGGCCGAACGCGAACGCCTCAACATCGATATCCAGCAGGTGCTGGACGCCCAGACCGACGCCTGGGGCATCAAGGTGGCCAATGTCGAGATCAAGCACGTCGACCTGGACGAATCGATGATCCGGGCCATTGCGCGCCAGGCGGAGGCGGAGCGCGAACGGCGCGCCAAGGTAATCCACGCCGAGGGCGAACTGCAGGCGTCCGAGAAACTCATGCAGGCGGCCCAGGTGCTGGCGCAACAGACGGGCGCCATGCAATTGCGCTACATGCAAACGGTCAGCAGCATCGCCGGCGACAGGAGTTCCACCATCGTGTTCCCGGTGCCGATCGACCTGCTGACCGGACTGGTAGAGGTCGCGCGCCGCAGCGCCTGAGCCAGCTGAAGTCCGGCGCGGCACCGGGCCGGGCCGGTCAGGTATAATCGAAGGTTCGATTCACCCAATTCAATACCGGAAACGCCATGGAAGCTGAACGCATCAATTCCCTCTCCACCCTGCTCGCGGATCTGACGACCCGCGAAGCCGAACTACGGAGGTATCTTTGACTTCGATAAGAAGTCGGAGAAACTCGAGCAAGTCAACGAAGAATTAGAAGATCCGACCGTCTGGAACGATCCTAAGCGCGCCCAGGACCTCGGCAAGGAGAAAAAATCGCTGGAAGCGATCGTCTTCGCCCTGACCAAGGCCGACGCCGACCTGCGCGACACCAACGACCTGTTCGCCATGGCGCGCGAGGAACAGGACGACGACACCCTCGAAGCCATCATCGACGACGTCGAAGGCATCAAGAAAATCATCGAAGGCATGGAATTCCGCCGGATGTTCAACAATCCGATGGACCCGAACAACTGCTTCATCGATATCCAGGCCGGCGCCGGCGGCACCGAGGCCCAGGACTGGGCTTCGATGATCCTGCGCCAGTACCTGCGCTATTGCGAACGCAAGGGCTTCAAGGTCGACGTGCTGGAAGAGTCCGAGGGCGAGATCGCCGGCATCAAGACCGCCACGCTGAAGGTCGAGGGCGACCACGCCTATGGCTTCCTGCGCACCGAGACCGGGGTCCACCGCCTGGTGCGCAAGTCGCCGTTCGACTCGGCCAACGGCCGCCATACCTCGTTTTGCAGCCTGTTCGTCTACCCGGAAGTGGACGATTCGATCGAAATCGACATCAACCCAGCCGATATCCGCGTCGATACCTACCGCGCGTCCGGCGCCGGCGGCCAGCACATCAACAAGACCGACTCCGCCGTGCGCATGACGCATGGACCGACCGGCATCGTCGTGCAGTGCCAGAACGACCGCAGCCAGCATCGCAACCGCGCCGAAGCCTGGGAAATGCTGAAGTCGCGCCTGTATGAGCTGGAACTGAGGAAGCGCATGGCCGAGCAGCAAAAGCTGGAAGACTCCAAGACCGACGTCGGC
>DASYLQ010000243.1:0-8422 GCA_036009485.1 Janthinobacterium sp. | reverse complement strand
AAATGTTGCTTAACGCATAAAATACGCACAGTATTTTTCCTGCTGAAGCCACTACCCCAGCCACAGCGCCAACATCTTTTACCCCATGACGCTATGCGTAAATCGACTAAATCGTTTCCGTTCGCCTGCCTGGCCTTGCTGGGATCCACCGCCGGGCAAGTCTACGCAGCAGGACAATCGCTTCCTCCCGCCGTGCCGGACAAGCCGGCCGCGCAAGAGACCCCGGCCGGCGGCCAGGCCGCGCCGCCAGCCGCGCCGGTGACGCCGGCGGCCCCGGCTACGGCGCCGTCCGCCGGCGCGCCGCTCAGGGGCGGCCGGGCCGGCCGTCAGGCGCCCGCCGCCGCCGACAAGGCGCTGCCGCAGATTACCGTCAACGGCAGCCGCGCCAGCGACATGGACGAACGGCGCCAGTCGATCGCCGGCAAGCAGGTGTATGGCCGCGAAGAGCTGGACCGCAACGGCGACACCAGCCTGGCCGACGTCCTCAAGCGCCTGCCCGGCGTCACCATCGGCGGGCGGCCCGGCCGCGGCGGCGAAATCCGCATGCGCGGCCTGGGCAACGGCTATACCCAGATCCTGGTCAACGGCGAACGCCCGCCACCCGGCTTTTCGCTCGACCAGCTGTCGCCCGACCAGGTCGAGCGCGTCGAGGTTATCCGCGGCGCGATCGCCGAATACGGCACGCGCGCGATCGCCGGCACCATCAACATCGTGCTGCGCGACGGCTACCAGCAACGCGACAGGCAGCTGAAATTCACCGACAGCGAGGAGCAGGGCCGGCATGCACCGAACCTGTCGCTGGTCATCCCCGGCACGATAGGCAAGCTGACCTACCTGATGTCGGCGACGGTGCAGGAAAATCACCAGCGCGACCAGGTCCTGACGCATAACCTCGACCTGGAAGCCAACGGCGTGGTCGACAAGGACCAGCTGGTCGACGACACCACCACGCGCGAAACCCGCTCGCTGCACCTGACGCCGCGCATCTCCTATAAATTCGACGGCGGCGACACACTCAACTTCCAGCCCTTCCTGATGGCGACCCGCAGCGACGGCAACACCAACAGCCTGCTGGACCAGAGCGCCGGCGTGCTGGCGCCCGATTACGCCACGGCCGAGGCGAATGCGCATTCCTCGTCGACCTTCCTGCGCGGCTTCGGCAACTGGGTGCACAAGATGGACGGCGCCGCCAAGCTCGACGTGAAATTCGGCGCCGGCACGGGCCACAGCAGCAGCGACACCCTGCGCGACCAGTACGACGCCGGCGGCGCGCTGCTCGACCATTTTGTCGACGACAATTCGACGCGCGACCGCAGCGTCAACGGCGGCGTCAAGTTCACCAAGCCGCTGGGCCAGGGCCACCTGCTGGCGGCCGGTCTGGAGACGGAGATGAACCGGCGCGACCAGACCCAGGTCTCGCTCGACAATGGCTTGCCCAGCTTCGACGATTCCGGCGACAACCTCACCGCCGACACGCGCCGCGTGGCCGGCTGGGCCCAGGACGAATGGGAAATTTCGCCCGAGTGGTCGACCTACCTGGGCTTGCGCTGGGAAAGCATCCGCACCAGCAGCACCCTGGCCGGCATCGACATCGTCAACGAAAGCCGGGTCTGGAGCCCGCTGTGGCACGCCGTCTGGCACATTCCCGGCCATCCGAAGGACCAGGTCCGCGCCAGCCTGACGCGCAGCTACCGTTCGCCTTCGCTGACCGACCTGATCGCGCTGCCGGCGCTGTCGCATCTGAATAGCGCGACCAAGCCCGACCGCACCGGCAATCCCTACCTGAAGCCGGAACTGGCGACCGGCCTGGACATGGCTTATGAACATTACCTGGGCCGCGCCGGCATCGTCAGCATCGGCGGCTTCGTGCGCGACATCAGCGACTTGATGCGCCGCGCCACGACCCTGCAGGATACGTCGACCGGGCCGCGCTGGGTATCCTCGCCGCTGAACATCGGCAAAGCCCGCACCAGCGGCATCGAGCTGGAAGCCAAGTTCCAGCTGGTGGAGCTGATGCCGGACGCGCCTGCCATCGATTTCCGCTCGAATTACAGCCGCTTCTGGTCCAGCGTCGCCAGTATTCCACTGCCGAACGCCAGGCTGGACGGCCAGCCGACGCAGACGGCCAACGTCGGCGCCGACTGGCATGTGAAGGGCCTGCCGCTGACCCTGGGCGCCAGCGTCAACTGGACCCCGGCGACCCTGGTCGACACGGAAATCAACCAGGTGACGACGGGCGGCGCCAAGACCATCGTCGACGTCTACGGCTTGTGGAAATTCACCCCGGGCACCCAGCTGCGCATCTCCGGCGCCAACCTGCTGGGCCGCAACTACGACAGCGGCACCATCGTCAACGGCAACGGCCTGATACAGAGCGCCGAGGTGGTGGCGCGCACCTACCCGGTCTGGAGCGCCAAGCTGGAGACCAAGTTTTAAGAAAGCTCCTTGGCGCGATGGCTGTCATGGGTAGTCAGGTGTGGTTTGCCGTGCTACATTCCCGGACGGCAATCCGCCACGACCTTCCATCCACGCCCCATAAGGACCATCCAGTGAATCGCTACCTTTTGAGTACCCTGACCCTGAGTTTGCTGACCGCTTTCACCGGCGCGGCATCTGCCCAGGATGCCGCCGCCGCGTCCAAAGCAACGGCCAGCGCGGCGGCGCCGGTGTCCGGCATCGACCTCCAGTACATCGATTCCAGCGTGCGGGCGCAGGATGACTTCTTCAGCTACCTGAACGGCAAATGGCTGAAGACCACGCAGATCCCGGCCGACCGTTCGCGCTGGGGCACCTTCGACCAGTTGCGCGACAACGCCACCACCGAGTTGCGCGGCATCGTCGAGGCGGCGCAAAAGGACGGCGCCAAAAAGCCCGGTTCGGAACAGCAAAAGATCGGCGACCTGTACGCCAGCTTCATGGACGAGAAACACCTGGACACCCTGGGCCTGCGCCCGCTGGCCGGTGAAATGAGCCGCGTGCGCGGCATGCGCAACAAGAAGGCGATCCCGGTCCTGATCGCCCACCTGAACCAGATCGGCGTGACGACGCCGTATGCGGTCTTCGTCAGCCAGGACGCGCGCGAATCGACCAAATATGCCGTCTCGATCGCCCAGAGCGGCCTGGGCATGCCCGACCGCGACTATTACCTCGACGCCAAGCTGGCCGACGTGAAGGCCAAATACCAGGCCCACATTGAAAAAATCCTCGGCCTGGCCGGCGACAAGGATGCGGCCAACAGCGCCAAGGCCATCGTCGCGCTGGAAACCGCGCTGGCCCGCATCCAGTGGACCAAGGTGGAGAACCGCGACCCGGTCAAGCGCTACAACAAGACCGACATCGCCAAGCTCGACACGGTCGCCCCCGGCTACGACTGGAAGGTCGGCCTGGCGGCGGGCGGCATCGCCAGCAAGGTCGATTACGTGATCGTCAACCAGCCGAGCTACCTGGCCGGTTTCGACAAGCTGGTCGAACAGACCGACCTGGCGACCTGGAAGGCGTATTTCGAATGGCATGTGCTGCACGCCTACGCCAACTACCTGTCGAAGGATTTCGTCGACGCCAGCTTCGCCTTCTATGGCACCACGCTGACCGGCGTGACGGAAATGCAGCCGCGCTGGAAACGCGGCGTCGGCGCGGTCGAAGGTTCGCTGGGCGAAGCCCTGGGCAAACTATATGTCGCGCAATATTTCCCGCCTGAGCGCAAGGAGCGCATGGATGCGCTGGTGAAAAACCTGCTGGCCGCCTACAAGCAAAGTATCGATACGCTCGACTGGATGAGCCCGGAAACCAGGAAGGAAGCGCAAGCCAAGCTGGCCAAGTTCACGCCGAAGATCGCCTACCCGAACAAATGGCGCGATTACACGACCCTGGTGGTGGCGCCGAACGACTTGGTGGGCAATATGATGCGGGCGGCGAATTTCGCCTACCTGCGCCAGACCAGCAAGCTGGGCCGCCCGGTCGACCGCGATGAATGGGGCATGACGCCGCAAACCGTGAACGCCTATTACAATTCGACGATGAATGAAGTGGTGTTCCCGGCGGCGATCCTGCAGCCGCCGTTCTTCCAGGCCCAGGCCGACGACGCCGTCAACTATGGCGCTATCGGCGCCGTGATCGGCCATGAAATCAGCCACGGCTTCGACGACAAGGGCAGCCAGGCCGACGGCGACGGCAACCTGCGCGACTGGTGGACGGCGGACGACCGCAAGAACTTCACCGTCAAGACCGACATGCTGGTGAAGCAATACGATAGTTTTAGCCCGGTGCCGGGCTACAACGTCAACGGCGCGCTGACGCTGGGCGAAAACATCGCCGACAATTCCGGCCTGGCGATTGCCTACAAGGCTTATCATCTGTCGCTGGGCGGCAAGCCGGCGCCGGTGATCGACGGCCTGACCGGCGACCAGCGCTTCTACATGGGCTTCGGCCAGGTCTGGCGCAGCAAGGTGCGCGACGCCCAGCAGATCGCACTGATCAAGACCGACCCGCATTCGCCTGGCCAGTTCCGCGCCAACGGCACGGTGAAGAACCAGCCGGGTTTCTATGAAGCCTTCGGCGTCAAGCCGGGCGACCAGATGTACCTGGCACCGGCGCAGCGGGTCTTGATGTGGTAAACCGCCCGCGCGGGCTATGCTAAAGTGTAAAGTGCAAAACCCGGCCATGGCCGGGTGGCTGCCCCTTTAAAATACAACAAGGATGAGATGTGAAAAAATACTTGCTAAGTGCATTAACCCTGAGCCTGCTGACCGGCATCGCCGGGGCAGCCGGCGCCGCCACGAGCGGCGCCGCTAACGGTGCCCCAGCCGCCGCGGCCTCGTCCACGGCCCCGGCCGCCGGCCTGGCTTCCGGCATCGCGATAGAAAACGTCGATCCTGCCGTACGCGTGCAAGACGATTTCTTCGCCCACATGAACGGCAAATGGCTGGCCAGCGCCGTCATTCCCGCCGACAAGGCAAGCTGGGGCAGTTTCGCCAAGCTGGCCGACGATACCCAGCCGCAGTTGCGCGGCATCATCGAAGGCGCGGCCAGCAGCCCGAACCGGACTCCCGGTTCCGACGCGCAAAAGATCGGCGATTTCTACGCCAGTTACATGGATGAGAAAAAGCTGGAGGAACTCGGCCTGAAACCGCTGGACAGCGAATTGGCCAAGGTCGCCGCCCTGCAGGACAAGAAACAGATTCCGGCGCTGATCGCCCACTTCAGCAAGCTCGGCGTTGCCACGCCCTACGATTTCGGCATCCACCAGGACGCCAAGGATTCGACCAAATACGTGGCCGACATCGGCCAGGGCGGCCTCGGCTTGCCCGACCGCGATTATTACCTGGAAGCGAACAAGGCCGATACGCTGGCCAAATACCAGGCCCACGTTGCAAAAATGCTGGCGCTGGCCGGCGACAAGGACGCCGCCGCCAATGCCAAGGCCATCGTGATCCTGGAAACCGAGCTGGCCAAGGTACAGTGGAGCAAGGTGGCGAACCGCGATCCGGTGAAGACCTACAATAAGGTCGAGCTGGGCAAGCTGGCGGCGCTGGCGCCCGGCTATGACTGGGATACCTGGCTCAGCGATACAGGCATCAAGGGCAAGGTCGGCTACGTCATCGTCAGCCAGCCCAGCTATCTGAAGGGCTTTAACGAAGTCCTCAACAAAACCCCGCTGGCGACCTGGAAAGCCTATTTCGAATGGCACCTGGTGCATGCCGCAGCGCCGTATCTGTCGAAGGCCTTCGTCGATGAAAACTTTGCCTTCTACGGCACCACACTGAACGGCGTCGCTGAAATGGAACCGCGCTGGAAGCGCGGCGTGAATGCGGTCGAAGGCGCACTGGGCGAGTCGGTTGGCAAACTGTATGTCGAACAATACTTCCCGGCCGAGCGCAAGGCGCGCATGGAAGCCCTGGTGAAAAACCTGCTGGCCGCTTACAAGCAAAGCATCGACAAGCTCGACTGGATGAGTCCGGCGACCAAGAAACAGGCGCAAATCAAGCTGTCCAAGATCACCACCAAGATCGGTTATCCCAACAAGTGGCGCGACTATTCCTCGCTGACGGTGTCCAAGGACGATTTGCTCGGCAACGTCAGGAGCGCCAACGAGTTTGAATACAAGCGCGAGTTGAACAAGCTGGGCAAACCGATAGACCGCGACGAGTGGGGCATGACGCCGCAAACCATCAACGCCTACTACAACCCGGAAATGAATGAGGTCGTATTCCCGGCGGCGATCCTGCAGCCGCCGTTCTTCGACGCCAAGGCCGACGACGCGGTCAACTATGGCGCCATCGGCGCCGTGATCGGCCACGAGATCAGCCACGGCTTCGACGACCAGGGCGCGCAATACGATGGCGACGGCAACCTGCGCGACTGGTGGACGGCCGCCGACCACCAGCACTTCGCGGCCAAGACCAAGCAGTTGGTGGAGCAGTACAACGCCTTCAGCCCGGTCAAGGGTTATTTCGTCAACGGCCAGCTGACCTTGGGCGAAAACATCGCCGACAACTCCGGCATCGCGATCGCCTACAAGGCTTACCACCTGTCGCTGAACGGCAAGTCGGCGCCTGTGCTCGACGGTTATACCGGCGACCAGCGCTTCTACATCGGCTTTGCGCAAGTGTGGCGCATGAAGATGCGCGAAGCGCAGCAGCTGGTGCGCCTGAAAACCGACCCGCATTCGCCAGGCCAGTTCCGCGCCAACGGCCCGATGCGCAACCAGCCGGGCTTCTATGAAGCATTCGGCGTCAAGCCGGGCGACAAGATGTACCTGGCGCCGAAAGACCGTGTCATCATGTGGTAACAGCCACAGCGGTCTGAAGCAGCCTTGAGGGGCCACGATGTCGTGGCCCTTTCTTATGGGCGGACGCTTTTGGTGCCGCCGGAATAGGAAATGCACGGACGTAAAAAAAGCTGCTCGTTTTAACAGAGCAGCTTTCCGATGGAGCAAATGGCTTACTTCGCCGCGTTCACCATGTAGTCAACGGCAGCCTTGACTTCTTCATCGCTGGCGCTGGCCCCGCCTTTCGGCGGCATCATCCCCGCCTTGCCCTGGAATCCCTTGATGGCATGCTCATCCAGCACAGCGACGCCTTGCTTGATGCGCGGCGCCCAGGCTGCCTTGTCGCCCAATTTCGGCGCCCCGGCGATTCCAGCCCCATGGCAGGCGGAGCAGGTGCTCTGGAACAGCTTCTGGCCGGCATCCGCCGCCAGTTTTGCCGGCGCGGCCGGCGCCGCTGGCGCCGCAGGAGCGGCAGGAGCGGCAGGTCCAGGAGCCGCCGCCGCCGCAGGAGTAGCGGTCGCCGCCGGAGCCGCCGCGGGAGCGGCAGCCGCCGCCGGCATGGCCGGTTCGGCAAACTTGGCCCCGCTCTTGTTCGCCATATAAACCACAGCGCGCGCCACTTCCACATCATCCAGATCCGGATTGCCGCCTTTGGCCGGCATCGCGCGTATTCCTTCAAGCGCGTGCTTGACCAGGGTTTCGTAACCCTGAGCAATGCGCGTACCCCAGGCCCCGGCATCGCCGAACTTGGGCGAACCGGCCGCGCCGGTGGCGTGACAGGCGGAGCAGGTGCTGGTATAGATCGCCTCGCCGGTTTGCAATACCTTCGGAGCGTTCGCATCCTTGAACGTGAAACCTTCGTCCGCAACCGGGCGCAGGCGCGCCGCAACCACATCCGGGGCCTGGCTCTCGGAACCGGCGCCAGGCAGCGCAGCCGTCGTGACGAACTTCACCAGCAACACGATGGCGATGACGACAAAGAGGAAAAAGCCTGCCACGGCAGCAAGGAGTTGCTTGGGCGTTTTGATGGCGGATTGGGATTCGTGGTGTGCGTCGCTCATGATTTCCTTAGTACAATTTTCGGGGTAATGGCAGTGCGCTTGGTATTTTGGCATGTAGGAAATGCAAACCTTTGCCAAACCGGCGATTATAGACTCAAAAAATACTCTTTGGAATCCGATCCCGCCCGGAAGCGACACTTTCCATGGACGGAACAGCAGAAAAACGGTATCCTTCGTCTCACTTCAGAAATCCCCCCGCGCGGCTGTAGCTCAGTGGATAGAGTATTGGCCTCCGAAGCCAAGGGTCGTGGGTTCGATCCCCGCCAGCCGCACCAGAAAATCAAGCACTTAGCGGAAGCTGACCTAGCGGTAAAATCTCCTGGTTTACGCCTGGGTTACATTGAATTTGTAGAGGCCACTTGATCAGTCACTGTGTGCGCCTGAGTACAGGATTGAAAATCCTTGTGTCGGTGGTTCGATTCCGCCCCGGGCCACCAAGAATATCAAAGACTTAGCTTCGGCTAGGTCTTTTTTGTTTGGGCGCTCGAAAAAAGGTAGCCGCAAGGTAGGATTTTTTTTCCGCGTGTGGCGGCGCGCCCTATGACCGAGCAGTTCGACGCCAAGGCGGCGGAGATCCGCGTGATGTTCAGCAACC
>DASYLQ010000242.1:0-10240 GCA_036009485.1 Janthinobacterium sp. | reverse complement strand
CCGGCCGGCGCCAGTTTCAGCAAGTCCAGCAGGCGTTCGCGCATGGCGGCGCCGGCGACGTTGGACAGCAGCACGCCGGTGATGGTGCGGCCGGCCAGCGCCGCCGACCAGGCGGCCGGCAGCGCGGCCAGCGCCCATTTGACGCGGGTATTGCCTGCGTCGATCAGCAACAGCATCGTCTCATCCTTCCTTCGGGCGCAAGCTCACGTCGCCGGAAACGACCTCGATGCGGCCCTGCGCCGTGTCGAGCAGCAGCCTGCCGCCGGCGTCGACGCCGGCGGCGACCCCTTCATGCAGCACCCGGCCCTGGTCGAGAATGGCCACGGCCTGGCCCTGGTGGGCATGCAGGCGGTTCCAGCGCGCGCTGAAGGCGGCAAAACCGGCCTGGTCGAATTCGGCCAGCACGGCGGCCAGGCTGTCCAGCAGCGCGGCCATCAGGCGGCTGCGCTCCATCTGCGCCAGCCAGGGCGCGCTGGCGACGCTGCGGCCGATGCGCTCTTCCAGCTGGTCCGGCATCAGCAGGTTGATGCCGGCGCCGATCACCGCCCAGATGCCCTGGTCGGGCGCGACGCGGGTTTCGACCAGGATGCCGGCCAGCTTGGCGCCGTCCTTGAGCAAGTCGTTCGGCCATTTCAGAGCCACCGGCACGCCCAGCGCGGCCAGCGTCTCGGCCAGCGCGACGCCGGCCGCCAGCGGCAGGCCGGCCAGGCGCGGCAGCGGGCCGGCGAATTTCCAGGCCAGCGAAAACATCAGGGTCGAGCCGGGCGCCGACAGCCAGCTGCGGCCGGCGCGGCCGCGTCCCGCGCTCTGGTGGCCGGCGATGCGCAGGGTGGGGCGGAGCAGGCCGCCGACGCGGTCCAGCAGGTCGGCATTGGTGGAGCCGGTTTCCGCCACGACTTCGATATCGATGCCGGCCGCGGCGATCGCTGCGCTGCTGCGCTGGGCCAGGATGGCGGCGCCGGTGGGGAGGACGCCATTCATGGCGCCGTCCTGCGCGCCTGGAGGGGGGGCGGGCCGAGCGCACCGCCGCGGCCGCGCCATGCGCTGGCTGGCATGCTTATTTCTTTTCCGCTTTCGCCTTGGCGACCAGGAAGTCCATCACCTTCAGCACGGCGTCATGCAATTGCTCTTCGTTTTGCGCGCCCTGGCCGGCGCTCGACGGCGAGGTGATGTAGCGGCCGTCGATGGCGATGGTCGGCCAGGAATCGATCTTGTAGTCGGCCATCATCGCATCGGCGCGGCGCACGCGCGCGGCGACGCCGAAGGAGCGGTAGGTGTCGATGAATTTCTGGCGGTCGATGCCTTGCCTGGCGGCCCAGTCGAACACCAGTTCATCGCGGTTCAGGCGCAGCTGCTCGACGTGCATGGCCTGGAAAACCTTGGCGTGGTATTGCTCGGTCAAGCCCAGCGCTTCCAGCGTGAAGAACAGGCGTTCCTGCGGCAGCACGCTGTCGCCATTGGCGACGTGGCTGCGCTTGAAGACGATGTTGGCGCCCTGTTTCTTGACCCAGGCTTCCAGCGCCGGTTCGAAGGAGTAGCAATGCGGACAGTAGTAGGCGAAGAATTCGGTGACTTCGATCTTTTTGCCGGCGTCGGTATTTTGCGGCGTCTGCAGCGTCAGGTAATCGGTGCCGTTTTTAGGCTCGGCCGGCGAGGCCATTGCCGCCAGCGCCACGCCGCACAAGGCGACCGCGCATACTACTTTTTTCAAAAAATGCATTACCACTCCTCAGGATTATTTTTGGTTGCGGACGACGGCGACGTCGACGCCGTTCTCGGACAATTTGCCGCGCACTTTGTTCATCGTCTCGACCTGGTTGTACGGCCCCATGCGTACGCGGTGCAGCACGCCGGTGTCGGTGCTGCGGTCGCTGACCGAGGCTTCGAACCCCAGCAACGCCAGCTTGGCGCGCGCACTTTCGGCGTCGGCCAGTTCGCGGAAAGCGCCGGCCTGCAGATAATAGACGAACTTGTCGTCGCCTGCATCGGCATGGGCCGCCGCAGGAGCCGCGGGCGCCGCTGCGGCGGGTGCCGCCGGGGCGGCCAGGGCCGGCCTGCTGCGCTCGGCCACAGGCGCCACAGGCGCATGGGCCTCGGCCGGCGTCCTGGCCGCTGCTGCAGCCGCCGGGAC
Source organism: Janthinobacterium sp. (assembly GCA_036009485.1). Taxonomy (GTDB): domain Bacteria; phylum Pseudomonadota; class Gammaproteobacteria; order Burkholderiales; family Burkholderiaceae_D; genus Janthinobacterium. Next base: position 8,109 of record DASYLQ010000242.1, on the reverse strand, counting down.
CGGCGCTGGAGCAGCGGCGGGCGCCGGCGCGGCGGCGTCGGGCGCCAGCTTGCCGACCACTTCCTGCAGCGCATCGGCCGGCGGCGCTTTCGGCTCCTTGTTGGCGAAGTCGGCGTTGGCGGCCTTGACGGCGTCCTTGTTGCCGTACATCGGCTTGTTCGGATCGCTGACCTGGCCCGGGGTCGGGTCGGCCGCCCGGCCCGCCCTGCCCTTGTCGGTGAACGGCGTCGCCCCCTTGGTGATCGCCAGGGCGACGATGACGGCGATGACCAGGCCGATGACCAGGCCGATGATGACGCCGATCAGCGTGTTGCCGCGCTGGCGGCGTGGAGGGAAGCCAGGGGTAAGGCGGGTGGTGACATTCATTGTGCGGACAGACCTTCGCGTGAGGTGTTCGGGTTACATCTTTGTTCGGCTTACATCTTGTTGGGCGCCGAAACGCCGATCAGCGCCAGCCCGTTGCGCAGCACCTGGCGCGTGGCGACCATCAGCGCCAGGCGCGCCAGCTTCAGCGCTTCGTCGTCGACCAGCACCCGTTCGGCGAAGTAGAAGCTGTGCAGGTTGGCGGCCAGTTCGCGCAGGTAGAAGGCGATCTGGTGCGGACCCAGTTCGGCCTGGGCGCGCGCCAGCGCTTCCGGATACGCCGCCAGCGTCGCCAGCAGCGTCGCTTCGGACGGCGCCGTCAGCGGCGCCAGGTCGGCCGCGGCCAGCGCGGCCTCGTCGCCGCCCCACTGCTCCAGCATGCGGCAGATGCGGGCATGCGCGTACTGCACGTAATACACCGGATTTTCATCCGAGGTTTTCAGGGCGACGTCGACGTCGAAGACGAATTCGGTGTCGGCCTTGCGCGAGATGAGGAAGAAGCGCACGGCGTCGCGGCCCTTGGCGACGTCGCCGCCGCCGGACCATTCGATCAGGTCGCGCACCGTGACGTAGGAGCCGGCGCGCTTGGAGATCTTGACCTCTTCGCCATCCTTCATCACCGTCACCATCTTGTGCAGCACGTAGTCCGGATAGCCCTGCGGGATGCCCATGTCGACCGCCTGCAGGCCGGCGCGCACGCGGGCGATGGTGCCGTGGTGGTCGCTGCCCTGGATATTGATGGCCTGGCCGTAGCCGCGCTGCCATTTGACGATGTGGTAGGCGACGTCCGGCACGAAATAGGTGTAGCCGCCGTCGGACTTGCGCATCACGCGGTCCTTGTCGTCGCCGTAGTCGGTGGTGCGCAGCCACAGCGCGCCGTCCTGGTCATAGGTATGGCCGGCCCGGACAAGGGCCGTCACCGCGGCGTCCACCTTGCCGTCGGCATACAGCGAGGATTCCAGGTAGTAGTTGTCGAACTTGACGCCGAAGGCTTGCAGGTCGATGTCCTGCTCGTTGCGCAGGTAGGTTACGGCGAAGGCGCGGATCGATTCGATGTCGTCGATGTCGGCGCTGGCGGTGGCCGGCTGGCCGTCGCTGGCCGAGACCGTCTTGCCGGCGCGGAAATCGTCGGCGATCTCGGCGATGTAGTCGCCGTTGTAGGCCGCCTCCGGCCAGGCGGCGTCGCCCGGCTTGTGGCCGCGCGCGCGCGCCTGCACGGACGTGGCCAGGGTCTGGATCTGCACGCCGGCGTCGTTGTAATAAAACTCGCGCGTCACCGCATAGCCTTGCGAATCGAACAGCGCGGCCAGGGCGTCACCCAGCGCCGCCTGGCGGCCGTGGCCGACGTGCAGCGGCCCGGTCGGATTGGCCGAGACGAATTCCAGGATGACTTGCTGGCCGGCGCCGGCGGCGCTGCGGCCGAACTGTGCGCCCTGCCGCAGCACGCTGCGCACCACCGCCTGCCTGGCGGCGGCGGTGAGGCGCAGGTTGATGAAGCCGGGGCCGGCGATGTCGGCCGACTCCACCAGTTGCTTGCCGGCCGGGTTGGCCAGCAGCGCGGCGACGATCTCTTGCGCCAGCGCGCGCGGGTTGGTCTTCAGTTGCTTGGCCAGCTGCATGGCGATATTGCAGGCGACGTCGCCGTGCGCAGGGTCACGCGGACGCTCCAGCACCACGGCCGGCTGCAGCGCCGGGCCAGTGGCGGCAGCGGCGAGGATGGGGGCGAGGGCAGCCTGGAACAGGGCGGTGATTTCTTGTTTTTGTTGGGCGAGCATGTACGGGATGGCGGCGGGGCCGCGCTAAATGGATGCCAAAGGCTGAACGGCCGGCGCCGACATGAACTCAGGCTCCGGTCACAATGGGGGTAATTATACTGGTTTGCCGGCGCCAATCATACGCCTGGCGAGCCGGCGCCGGCCATGGCGGCGCCTGTCCTTTGGCGACTTTTCTTATCTTGGCGAGTTTTCTTATATATACTGCGTGCCATCGCATGGCCGCGGCGTTTCGCCCCGGGCCCGAGCAGCCAGACACCGGAACAAGAAAATGAACAAGCGCCCAACGCTGAAACTGAAACCCGCGCCGAAAGCGGCCGCCGCCACGCCTGCGGCGTCCCAGCCGCGTCCGAGCTACGCGGTGAAGCCGGTGCTGCAGCCGGGTTTTCAGCCCGACCTGAAGCCCGATTCGCTGGCCTTCTGCCTGCTCGGCGCGGCCAATGCGGTGGCCCAGGTGCGCGCCGGCGCGGCCTTGCCGCAGGCGCTGGCCAAGGTGTTCGCCCAGAGCGGCGCGGCGCCCCAGGCGCGCGGCGCGATCCAGGACATCGCCTACCGCTGCATGCGCCGGCTCGGCCTGTGCGACACGCTGATCGGCCTGATGACGTCGAAGGCGCCGGAACCGCCCATGCTGGCGGCGCTGCTGGCTTGCGCGCTGGCGCTGATCGCGGCGGACGCGGGCGAGCAAGCCTACGAGGAATTCACCGTGGTCGACCAGGCCGTCAGGGTCGCCACTGCGCATCCCGACATGGCGCACGCCAAGGGCATGGTCAACGCCGTGCTGCGGCGCTTCCTGCGCGAGCGCAAGGAGCTGATGGCCGAGGCGCTGCGCCAGCCGCTGGCGCGCTGGAATTATCCGGAATGGTGGATAGACGCCGTGCGCAGCGCCTATCCGCGCGCCTGGGAAGCCATCCTCGCCAACGGCAACAGCGCGCCGCCGCTGGCGCTGCGGGTGAACCGGCGCAAGGCCAGCGTGCCCGATTATCTTGCCCTGCTGGGCCGGGCCGGCATCGCCGCGGCCCAGGTCGGGCCCTACGCCGTGCGGCTGGAAAAAGCCGTCGGCGTCGGCCTGATCCCCGGCTTCGAACAGGGCCTGGTCTCGGTGCAGGACGCCGGCGCCCAGCTGGCCGCGCCGCTGCTCGGACTGGAGGACGGCATGTCGGTGCTCGACGCCTGCGCCGCGCCGGGCGGCAAGACTTGCCACATCCTGGAAATGGCCGACGTGCGCCTGACCGCGGTCGACGCCGACGCCAGGCGCTTGCCGCGCATCGGCGAGAACCTGCAGCGCCTCGGCCTGGCGGCGACGCTGAAGACGGCCGACGCCGCCACGGCCGGCTGGTGGGACGGCGAACAGTTCGACCGCATCCTCGCCGACGTGCCCTGCACCGCCTCCGGCATCGTGCGGCGCCACCCGGATATCCGCTGGCTGCGGCGCAAAGGCGACTCGCTCCAACTAGCAACACTTTCAGCCAAAATTCTCGACAACCTTTGGCAGATGCTGCGGCCCGATGGTAAATTGTTGTTCGTGACATGTTCCTTATGGCCCCAGGAGTCCGAGGCACAGGCCGCCGCATTCGCGGTGCGCAATAACGCGTTGCGGCTCGCCGCACCGGGGCAGTTACTGCCGGCGGGGGCGGCCGAACAGGATCACGACGGTTTGTTTTACGCTCTGTTTCAAAAAAATGCGTAAGCGTTTCGCCGGTCACGCTTGTCATTTGATAACGATTTTATTGCGCCCCGGCCCATTTGTGACCATACGATTTGTTCGACTACTCGCCTGGCAGTTGCTGTTGACGTTCGCCTGCGCGCTGGCGCCGGCGCAGGCGGCCGACGACGTCGACATCACCCACGCCACCATCGAGGCGGGCGAGGATGGCTACAAGCTGGCGGCCAGCTTCGCCTTCGACTTGAACCACGACCTGGAAGACGCCGTGCTGCACGGCGTGCCGCTGTACTTCACCACCGACATCGAACTGACCCGGCCGCGCTGGTACTGGTTCGATGAAAAGGCGGTCAAGGCCAGGCAGACCATCCGCCTCTCCTACAATGTCTTGACGCGCCAGTACCATGTCTCCGTCACCGGCAGCGTGCAAAACAGTTTCGCCACGCTCAACGAGGCGCTGCTGCTGATCCGCCGGCCCAGCCGCTGGCTGGTGGCGCCGCGCGGCGCGCTCAAGGTGGGCGAGGTCTATAACGTCAAGCTGAGCATGTTCATGGACCGCGACTACCTGCCGAAACCGATCCAGGTGAATGCCCTCAACAACAGCGACTGGCAGCTGGCGTCGAACAAAAAATCTTTCCTCTACAGGGCCGAGTAAGTGACCCGGGCCCTGCGGTATGTGCTGGTGGTCGGTGGCGGCATCGTCAGCATCCTGTTGTTCCTGCTGGCCACCGCATCCGACAATTCCGGCTTCTTCGACCGCTATTATTCCTGGCTGCTGGGCCTGAACGCCGCCGTCGCCGTCTCGCTGCTGGCGCTGGTCGGCGTCTCGCTGGCGCGCCTGTATGTCAGCTACAAGAGCGGCAAGTTCGGCTCGCGCCTGATGGCCCGCCTGATGATCCTGTTCGCCAGCATCGGCATCCTGCCCGGCGTGGTGATCTTCCTGGTGTCGGCGCAGTTCCTGTCGCATTCGATCGAATCCTGGTTCAACGTGCGCATCGAGGCGGCGCTGGAATCCGGTCTGAGCCTGGCGCAAAGCGGGCTGGATGAGTCGCTGGCCGAGCTCAAGACCAGCGCCCAGCGCGCCTTGCCTGAACTGGTCGGCAAGACCCCGGCCGAGGCGCAGGGCACGCTGGAACGCCTGCTGACGCAGCATATCGGCATGCAGAACGCCATCATCGTCGGCGCCGACGGGCGCCCGCTCGCCAGCCTCGGCGTGCGCCCGCGCGCGCCGTTGGCGCCGGACTTGCCGACCGCCGCCATGCTGGCCCAGGCCGCGGCGCCGGGCGGCTACGCGGCGCCGGAAGGCGGCAGCGAATTGCGCGAGGATGGCAGGGAAGCCGGCGGCGTGCAGACCGCGGCGCCGCCGGTGCCGCAGGAACCGAATACCGGCCTGCGCCTGCGCGTGCTGATGCCGATCCCGGATGCGGCCGGGGCGGACGCGGTGCGCTACCTGCAATTGCTGCAGGCGGTGCCGTCCAACCTGGCCGGCCACGCCGAAGTGCTGCGCACCGCCTACAGCGAATACAAGGAACGCCTGGTGGCGCGGGTCGGCTTGCGCAAGATGTATTTCACGACCTTGACGCTGACCTTGCTGCTGGCGATCTTCGGCGCCATTGCCAGCGCCTTCCTGATGGCCGGCAGCCTGGCCCAGCCGCTGCTGCTGCTGGCCGAGGGCACCCGCGCGGTGGCCGAGGGCGACTTGTCGCCGCGCCCCATCGTCGCCAGCAAGGACGAGCTGGGAACGCTGACGCAATCGTTTAACACCATGACGCGGCAATTGTTCGAGGCCCGTTCCTCGGTCGAGCGCAACCGCGCCGCGCTGCAAAACGCCAAGGCCCACCTGGAGTCGGTGCTGGCGAATATGTCGGCCGGGGTGATGGTGCTGGACGCCGACTTCCGCCTGGTCAGCTGCAACGATTCGGTCGAGCGCATCCTCGAGCACGCCGGCGTGACGATGGTCGGCCAGCCGCTGGCCAGGGTCGAGGGCTTGCAGGTGTTCGCCGGCGCCGTCATCAACGCTTTCTCGGCGCAGAGCGCGCAGACCGCCGCCGGGCGCAATCTGCACCGCCTGCACTGGCAGCAGCAGATCGAAATCCCGCGCCGCGCCGGCAGCCCCGAAGACCAGGGCATCACGCTGCTGGCGCGCGGCTCGCGCCTGCCGCTGGAGACCGGCAGCGGCTATATCGTCGTGTTCGACGATATTTCCGACGTCATTTCGGCGCAGCGCTCGATCGCCTGGGGCGAAGTGGCGCGGCGCCTGGCGCACGAGATCAAGAACCCGCTGACGCCGATCCAGCTGTCGGCCGAGCGCCTGCAGATGAAGCTGGAGGCGAAACTGCAGGCGCCCGACGCCGAGCTGCTCAACCGCGCCACCGGCACCATCGTCAACCAGGTGGCGGCGATGAAGCGCATGGTCGACGATTTCCGCGACTACGCCAGGACGCCGCCGGCGATGCTGGAGCCGCTGCACCTGAACGAACTGGTGGAAGAGATCCTGGAACTGTACCTGAACGGCGACGACGGCGACATCATCCATCCGATGCTGGCCGCGGCCTTGCCGGCGGTGATGGGCGACGCCACCCAGCTGCGCCAGGTGATCCACAACCTGCTGCAAAACGCCCAGGATGCGATGGCCGACCGGCCGCCGGGCGCCGCCCATCCGCGCATCGAGGTGACCACCGAGGCGATCCATTACCGCGGCGCCGACGGCGCCGTGAACACCGCCGTGCGCCTGGCGATCAGCGACAACGGCCCGGGTTTTGCGCCGAAAATCCTGTCGCGCGCCTTCGAGCCCTACGTCACGTCGAAGGCGCGCGGCACCGGCCTCGGACTGGCCATGGTGAAGAAAATTATCGACGAACACGGCGGCCGCATCGATATCCAGAACCATGCCAATGGAAGTGGCGCTTCAATCGTCATTTTGCTGTTAAAGTTGGCTTCCGAGACAACATTGGCATAATCTTCGGGCAGGGTAAAATTGGCTATGGCTTATGCCGGGAAACACTAATAAAATCAATCCTAATCACGTGGCAGCATGGGGCAGGTGCTTCAATGCATCACAAGGGGCAGGCGAATGGGAAGGCAGGAATAGATGGCAAACATACTCGTAGTTGACGATGAAATGGGTATCCGTGAGTTGCTCTCGGAAATATTGGGCGACGAAGGACATGCGATACAACTCGCCGAGAATGCCCAGCAGGCACGGGAGGCGCGCGCCGCCGGTGCGCCCGACCTGGTCTTGCTGGATATCTGGATGCCGGACACGGATGGCGTCACGCTGCTCAAGGAGTGGCAGCGCGATGGCCTCTTGACGATGCCGGTGATCATGATGTCGGGCCACGCCACCATCGACACGGCGGTGGAAGCGACCCGCATCGGCGCCCTGAATTTCCTGGAAAAGCCGATCGCCCTGCAAAAATTGCTGAAAGCGGTGCAGCAAGGCTTGACGCGGGCCCAGGAAGCGGTGCGCGCGCCGGTCCCGCCGCCGCGCCCGCTGTCGCCGCAAGCGGACGATGGCGCCGCCAGTCCGGTCTCGGCCTTCAATCCGGCGCTGCCGCCGCATGCGCCGCTGCGGCCGGCGATGGCGGCCGCCGAGGGCCATATCAACCTGTCCTTCGACTTGCCGCTGCGCGAGGCGCGCGACGCTTTCGAGCGCATGTATTTCGAGCACCACCTGGGCCGCGAAGGCGGCAGCATGACGCGCGTCGCCGAAAAAACCGGGCTGGAACGCACCCACCTCTACCGCAAGCTGAAGCAACTCGGCGTGGAACCCGGCAAGCTGGCGAAAAAAGGCCAGTGAATTCCGCAAGCTTGACGGTGACCACCCTGGTCGTCGGCGGCAGCGCCGGCGGGCGCGAGGCGGCCATCGCCGCGGCCCTGGTCCCGGGCCTGGCCAGCGCGGCCATCCTTGAAGGCTTGTCAGATGGCAATTCCGCGCTGGCCGACCTGGCCGAACTGACCAAGGGCGGCGCCGCCCCGGCAGTGCAAGTCATGCGCATCGCCCCCGGTTGCCTGTGCTGCGCCGGGAACGTGATTTTGCGCGTAACATTAAACCGTCTATTACGCCATCCGCCGGAGCAGCTCTTTATCAGCCTGGCCGACGCCAGCCATCTGGAAACACTGCGCTTATGGCTGTCGTCGGCGCCTTACGACCAGTTGCTCGACTTGGGCGCGGATATCGCCGTCGCTTGAACTGTTTTCTGCGGCAATAGTTCAAATTCGACTAGCGTTCGGTTTCCGTGAGGCGTGCCCTTATCTTTTGCGGGGTGAGGGAGTGGGAGCGCACTTGAAAACGATGGCGCCAGCCCCACCTGA
>DASYLQ010000241.1:0-2392 GCA_036009485.1 Janthinobacterium sp. | reverse complement strand
GGCGGCGATGGCGGCCAGCACGACGGCGGCGATGCCGACTATCAGCGCTGGGCCTTTTTCGAGGATCGCCGCGGCGCTGACCGAGGCGCCCAACAAGACCACGGCGATTTCCAGCAGTATCTTGGCGCCGGCCTGGATGCCCTCGTCGAAACGCGGACCGGGACGGCAAAAGGTACGGATGACGCTGCCGAGCAGGATGGACAGCACCAGGCTTTCCAGCCAGGCGCGGCCGAACAGACGGGCTTCCGCCACTTCCAGCGCACACGCCGCCGCGGTGACCATTCCGCACAGCAACAGACCAGGAAGCATTTTTTTTGTTATGACATTCGCGCTCATTTGATGCTCTCCTTATTACATTCATGCAATAAGAGAGATTATCTGCTCGACATACTTAGCGGTCCATCTTACAATTTTTGATATTTCGTGAAGCAAAATCGAACGGTCCCATGACCCTGGAACAATTACGCATCTTTGTCGAAGTCGCCGAGCGCGAGCACCTGACCCAGGCGGCGCATGCGCTGGCGCTGACGCCGTCGGCGGTCAGCGCCTCCATCCGCGTGCTGGAAGAGCGCTACGGCACGCCGCTGTTCAACCGGGTCGGCCGGCGCATCGAGACCAGCGAGGCGGGCCGGATTTTCCTGACGGAGGCGCGGGCGACCCTGGCCAGCGCGCGCGCGGCCGAGCTGACCCTGGCCGAATTGGGCGGCCTGAAGCGCGGCACCCTGAGCATCCACGCCAGCCAGACCATCGCCAGCTACTGGCTGCCGCCGCTGCTGGTGCGCTTTCGCCAGGCGTATCCGCACATCGAGTTGCTGCTGGCGATCGGCAATACCCAGCAGGTGGCGCAGGCGGTGGTCGACGGCGCAGCCGACCTCGGTTTTATCGAAGGCCATATCGATGAAGCGGCGCTGGCCGTGGCAACGGTGGATGAAGACCGCATCGTCGCCGTCGTTGCGCCCGGACATCCATGGGCGCACGGCGCCGCGCTGAAGCCGGAGCAATTGCTGGGCAGTCAGTGGATCTTGCGCGAACAGGGCTCGGGCACCCGCTCCGCCTTCGAAGAGATGCTGGCGCAGATCGGCGTCGGCCTGGAGCAACTGGATATCGCGCTGACCCTGCCGTCCAACGAAGCGGTGCGTTCGGCCGTGATGGCCGGCCCGTATGCGACCGTGGTGTCGGAACTGGTGGTCGCCTCGCACCTGCGGGCAGGCTTGCTGTGCAAGGCTGACATCGAGATGCCGCCGCGCTCCTTCTACATCCTGCGCCACAAGGCGCGCTACCAGAGCCGCGCTTCGCTGGCGATGGAAGCGCTGATCCGCCAGCGAAGCGCAGGCGGGAATGACGCTTTTACAGATGGGGTTTGATTTGACTGCCGCTTGACCGGCCTGCGCCGATACAGCCTAATTATTCAACAACAAATTGGCAATCACCCCGCTGGCGATGCCCACCAACACATAATCGTTACCGGTCTGAACCCAGTGATAACCCCTGGGCGGCGCGCTCAGGTGGTGGCCGCGCCAATCGTTGACCACGTACTTTTTATTCTTGTATTCCGGCGCCAGGTGCTCGCCCTTATGCATGTCGTGACGCGGGCCGGCGCCGCGTTCGGCTTTAGGGGCCGGGGCGTCGTGATGCTGAGCCTGCTCATGGCCGTTGTCGCGGTCGTCGTGGTGTTCCTGCGCCGAGGCCGAAGCGGCGACGGCGAGGCAGGCGGCAAGGATTGCGGTCAGCAGAGTGTTCTTGTTCATGTGGGTTCCTGGTGGAATGGCGTCTTTCAACGAATGCCCCAGTGTACCCATATAAATCAAACTGCTCTGTACGCTTGCGCACACAAATACAAGCCGTTACATACGCAAACCCGCACGCCAGCCGCCCCCATCAGCCTTGCGCAATCCGCCTGGCGATATGCGCCAGCGCTTCCTCGACCTGGTCGACCAGGATCAGGCACAGGTCGCCCTCCTTCAAGCGGCCCATCGCGGTGTCGATCGCCGCGAACTCGCCGCGGATCTCGTCCACCTGCGAGGTGCGCGAGGCGCCCTTCAGGCCGGCCTGCAGCAGGGCCAGCACTTCGCCATCCTCGCGCCCGCGCTGACACTGGTCCTGGTACAGGATGACCTCGTCGAAAGCCTGTCCCAGGATCTGCGTCTGCTGGCTGATGTCCTGGTCGCGGCGGTCGCCGGCGCCGCTGATGACCACCGAACGGCGCCGCGCCGGCATCGTCTCCACCGCCTGCACCAGAGCCAGGATGGCGTCCGGATTGTGGCCGTAGTCGGCGATCAGGGTCGCGCCGCGGTAGTTGAACACATTGAAGCGGCCCGGCGCATTGTCGCTGTCGTTGGCGAAGGTGGCGAGGCCGCGGCCGATGGCGTCCCAGCCGATGCCCACGCCCCAG
>DASYLQ010000240.1:0-5468 GCA_036009485.1 Janthinobacterium sp. | reverse complement strand
GGCCTGGTCGGCACCAAGTACGGTTGCGGCATCGGCCAGTGCGGCGCCTGCACCGTCCATATCGATGGCGTGCCGAGCCGCTCCTGCCTGACCCCGGCCGCCTCGGTCGGCAAGCGCAAGGTCACCACCATCGAAGGCTTGCACCCGCAGGCCATGCACCCCTTGCAGCAAGCCTGGCAGGAACTCGACGTTCCCCAGTGCGGCTACTGCCAGGCCGGACAGATCATGACGGCGTCGGCTTTGCTCAAGACCCACCCGCGCCCCACCGACGACCAGATCGACGACGCGATGGGGGGCAACCTGTGCCGCTGCGCGACCTATACGCGGATCCGCGCCGGCATCCATCGCGCGGCCGAACTCGCCTCAGCAGCAACCCCGGCCAAGGTGGCCAAATGAGCGCCCCGACCTTGCTCTCTCCCGCGCGCCGGCGCTTCCTGCGCCAGTCCGGCGTGACCGGCGGCGGCCTGCTGCTGGGCATTTCCGCCAACCTGGCGCACAGCGAAGTGGTCAAGCCGGCCAGCGCCGCCGGGACCGGCGAATTCGCGCCGAACGCCTTCATCCGGATCGGCCACGACGGCCGCGTCACCCTTATTTCCAAGCAGCCGGAAATCGGCCAGGGCATCAAGACTTCGCTGCCGATGGTCATTGCCGAGGAACTCGAGGTGGACTGGAAGGACGTGCGCATCGTCCAGGGCGACCTCGACCCCGCCTACGGCAGCCAGGGCGCCGGCGGCTCCACCTCGACGCCCACCAATTACAACGATTTCCATCGCCTCGGCGCCACCGCCCGCAGCATGCTGGTCCAGGCCGCCGCCCAGGCCTGGGGAGTGCCGGCCGCCGAATGCCGCGCCGCCCACGGCGCGGTCGAACATGGCGCCAGCCGCCGCAAGCTCGGCTACGGCGCGCTGGCGGCAGCCGCGGCCGCATTGCCGCTGCCCGATGCAAAACTGGTCGTACTGAAAGACCCGTCCGCCTACACCCTGCTCGGCAGGCGCATCGGCGGCGTCGACAATGCCGCGGTCGTCAGCGGCAAGCCGCTGTTCGGCATCGACGTGCAGCTGCCCGGCATGCTGCACGCGGTCTACCAGAAATGCCCCGTGTTCGGTGGCAAGCCGGTCAGTGCGAACCTGGACGCGATCCGCGCCCTGCCGGGCGTCCGGCACGCCTTCATCATCGAGGGCAGCGCCAACCTGAACGGCCTGCGCCCGGGCGTGGCGATCGTCGCCGACTCGACCTGGGCCGCGTTCAGCGCGCGCCGCCAGCTGCAGGTGGTGTGGGACGAAGGCGAAGGCGCCCAGCACAGCTGGGACGGCTTCACGGCGCAAGCCCAGGCCTTGTCCAGGCAGCCGGGCGCGAGCGTCATGCGCAAGGACGGCGACCCGGCCGCGGCGCTGGCGGGCGCGGCGAAAACGCTGGAGGCGGCCTACAGCTATCCCTTCATCTCGCACGCCAGCATGGAGCCGCAGAACTGCACCGCCTGGTTCAAGCCGGACCAGGGCACCCTGGAATTGTGGGCGCCGACCCAGAACCCGGGTGCCGGCCAAGCCCTGGTCACCAGTACCTTCGGCATCGCCAAGGAAAAAATCCGGCTGCACATCTGCCGCAGCGGCGGCGGCTTTGGGCGCCGGCTCAGCTCCGACTTCATCGTCGAGGCGAGCGCCATTGCGCGCAACGTCCCCGGCCCGGTCAAGCTGACCTGGTCGCGCGAGGATGATTTGCAGCACGACCACTTCCGCCCCGGCGGCTTCCACTTCCTGCGCGGCGGGATCGATCGCGATGGCAAGCTGGTGGCTTGGCACAACCATTTCGTCACCTTCGCCAACCGCGTAGAGCGCGACGGCAAGAGCGTGCTGCAGCCCGGCAGCGGCGGCAGTCTGTCCGGCGACGAGTTCCCCGGACGCTGGCTGGGCAACTGCCTGCTCGAACAGACGGCGCTCGAATGCCGCATTCCGATGGGTCCCTGGCGCGCTCCCGGCAGCAACACCTTCGCCTGGGTGTTCCACAGCTTTATCGACGAACTGGCCCACGCGGCCGGGCGCGACCCGCTCGCCTTCCGTCTGGAACTGCTGGGCGACCAGGAGATCGTGCCGGGTACCGGCGAGCGCGGCCAGCCCTATAACGTGGGGCGCATGAAAAACGTCCTGCGCCAGGTGGCGGAGAAATCCGGCTGGGGCAAGCGCACTTTTGCGCGCGGCCAGGGCCAGGGCATCGCCTTCCACTTCAGCCACCGCGGCTACATCGCCCAGGTGGCTGAAGTGACGGTATCGAAACAGGGCGTGCTGAAAGTGGACCGGGTGGTGGTGGTGAGCGACATCGGCGCCCAGATCGTGAACCTGAGCGGAGCCGAGAACCAGGTCCAGGGCTCGGTCATCGACGGCCTGTCGACGCTGATGTTCCCGGAGTTGAATATCGAAAAAGGCCGTATCGTGCAGAGCAATTTGCATGAATACAAATTGCTGCGCATCGCCGATACGCCCCCGAGCATCGAGGTGCACTTCCTCAAGACCGATTTCCCGGTGACCGGACTGGGCGAACCGGCGCTGCCGCCGCTCGCGCCCGCCGTGTGCAACGCGATCTTCGCGGCGACCGGCAGGCGGGTGCGCCAACTGCCCTTGAGCAGGAACGATCTAAGCTGGAGCTGAACGATCGGGGGCGGCGGCGCCGTAGCACCGCATGATGGCGGCCGCGCGCAATCGGCCAGGCAAGCCGAGATTGCGAACCTCAAGGGCATGCGTGCTTGGCACTTGTTTACTTCATTGAGATCGAGTAATTAAGCCGCATTATTAAACCAAACTGCAACTGGTCCGTAAACAAAAAAACCCACTTCTCAGTGAAAAGCGGGTCAGATGTTTACATCCCCAAAAAAGCTCGGAGTTAGAACGGTTGTGCGTACCTGTTGACGTAAACAAGGCCAATTTCTGCGCCAATTTAATCGTTCAATGTTGGTGGCCATCTCAGCCGGCACGATCAGAGCAAGGACATGCCAACCCCTACCCCCACCGATTTAAACGCTTCTGCGGCCAGTACCCATCGGCTTTTCCCTCGGGAGGGTAAATTGAAAGGTGGATCCTGTTCCGGGCATGGATTCCATCCAGATGCACCCACCGTGCCGCTCCACGATCTTCTTGCATATCGCCAGCCCGATGCCGGTGCCCGGATAGGTGCTGCGGCTGTGCAGGCGCTGGAACATCACGAATATCTGCTCGAAATATTCCGGTGCAATGCCGATGCCGTTGTCTTGTACGGCGAAACGCCAGAACCCGTCTTCCGGTTCTGCGTGGATATGAATCTCCGGAGGCAGATTGCGACGGAACTTGATCGCATTGGCAAGCAGATTCTGGAACAATTGCGTCAGTTGCACGGCATCGCCCATCACCACCGGCAAGGCGCCGCACTCGACCTGCGCACCGCTTTCCTCGAGCGCCATGTGTAGCGAGTGCTGCGCGGCCGCCACCACGGCATTGCAATCGGTCGGCTGCAGCGGCGTCGCCCCGGAGCCCACGCGCGAATAGGTCAGCAAATCGTCGATCAAGGCTTGCATGCGCTTGGTGCCGTCGACGGCAAATCCAATGAATTCATGCCCATCGGCATCGAGCCGGTCCTGATATTTTCTTTTCAGAAGCTGCATATAGCTGCCCACCATGCGCAGCGGTTCCTGCAAATCGTGCGAAGCGATAGAAGCCATCTGCTCCAGTTCCGCATTCGAACGCGCCAATTCCTGCGAGCGTTGCGCCAGTTCCGCGTTGGCCGCTTCCAGGGCCTGATTTTTCTTATCCAGTATCGCCAGCAACTCGGCACGAGCGAAGACCGCGCGGACCAGCTGCGCGTAAAGCTTCGTTATCTCGTACAGCAGGACAAACAGGACGAGACTGCCGGACAGGAGCCCGCAGATCCGGCCGGCATACCAGCCGAAACTGAAGCGGACCGGAACTGGAAAAGCGATCAGACAGACCTCGACCACGTACGCGCACATCACCACCATCAGCCACAAATCCAGCACCGAACTCCGCCGGACCCAGAGCACAATGAACGCAGCAACGCTCAACAGGATTTGATATCCGGCAATATAAAGGCGGAGGGTAGAAAAACGGGCCGGGTCAAGCATGGTGCGGGGCAAGTGCGCCTCTCCCGCTGTGACAAGAAATGTCGCCGCACATACGACGGCCGCAGTCATGGCCACACTTAAAAGAATGGCTGTACCCGTGGAGCCCCGCCACACCCGCTTGTCCGGATCGGCATCCTTTAACAGGGCATAGGCGATGACGAACATCGGAAAACCGGCGTGCCGCAGAATATAGAGCCAATTCGTGGTCTGCAGCCCGGCGCCAAGCAAGCCACCTGGCGTGAAGACGCCCGGAAAGGTCAGCATCCACGGAATTACCATGAGCGCTGTGAAGAGATAGCCACTTGCGATCGCGAGGAGGGCAAGCGAACGCAGGATAGAGAACTGGGCGAACAGCAAGACTGCGGTGATCAAATCGATCACGAACAGCGCCGTGGCATAGGTCGGGACGAAGGCGTCGATTCGCCCCAGATGGATGGTCGAGAGCGGTCCAGCCGTGATGAAAAAGGCGACCAGCAAGGCCAGCACCACGGCAAGGGCAAGCCGTTTCTGCGCCCGGCCGGGCGACAAGCTCGAGAGGATGAAATGCTGTTCCTCCGGGACAACGGCGGCTGTCTTCACCATCGGAGCGCCTCTTCGCAGCGGCTGGCACGCGCGGCACGAAGCGCGTACCGCTTCGCCACGCTCATCCCCGGCTGCCTCAGTTCGCCGCCATTTCTGCCCATTGGGCTGGCTGACGACGGGCAGGCAAACGTCGCGGCCCGTGAAAAGGCGGGACTGGCAGCCTCGCGTCGATCAACGAAGCCGGCAGTCTCCAGCTCGTACCCGACCGCGCGAACCCACTTCTGGACATTCTCCCGATACATGAAGGTTCGGGACTGGGCAGGAGAGCCCTTGCGGCGCACCTTGGCCTGCCGCTGCAGCGCTCCGCGTTTCGTGATCGTTCCCATAGCCGTGTCCGAACCCATGGTACATTCGGCCGGAAGGCCCGTCAAATAAAGAAATCCTACCCGGGGATTGTGACCGCCCAGCGGATGCGGCTTGTGCGCAGGCAGCAGCGGTTCCGCCTGCTCCGAAAAGCGCTCGTTCCACGTATGCCGCATCACGTGGCTGGTCAGCTTGGCCGGCAGTCCCGGGCAGGCCTCCCGCAACTGCGCGAAGAGCTTGTCGATGCTGGCTTGCGAAAGTGCATCACCTTCATCGGAAACGAGGATCTGCGGAATGGCACGTGCCGCCTTCATGGGCTTTGTTGCACAAATAAACTGAGGGCGTAATACCCTTACCCCAGGCGGAGTTAGGCCATGGCCACCGTCGTCGGTGTGCCGAGTCGGGTGAAGCGATTGAGGATGGCAGCACACACTTGCAGCTCGGCGACCTGGCGGTCGAACTCGCGCGCCATCACCCG
>DASYLQ010000239.1:0-8915 GCA_036009485.1 Janthinobacterium sp. | reverse complement strand
GGCAGCGAGGAAATGATGGTCAGCGGATGGATCGGGCTCTCGTACAGGATGCCGAGCACGATGTAGACGGCCACCAGCGCCGTCAGGATCAGCCAGGGTTCGCTCGCCAGCGAGGCCTGGAAGGCTTGCGCCGTGCCCTGGAAGGTGCCGCTCAGCGTGGCCGGCATGCCGGCGGCCTGCTCGGCGGCGTGGATCGCCGTGACGGCGTCGCCCAGCGCGACACCGGGCGCCAGGTTGAACGAGATCGTCACGGCCGGGAACATGCCCTGGTGGTTGATGGTGATCGGCGCGACGCCGTTGCGGATGCTGGCGAGCATGCTGAGCGGCACCAGTTGCCCGCTCAGCGGCGAACGCACGAACAGGTGACCCAGCGCCTCGGTCGACAGCTTGAATGCGGGGTCGACTTCCTGCACCACGTGGTATTGGTTCAGCTGAGTAAACATGGTGGCCACCTGGCGCTGGCCGAAGGCGTCGTACAGCGTGTCGTCGATGGCCTGGGCGGTGATGCCGAAGCGCGAAGCGGTCGGGCGGTCGATCACCAGCGTCGCGCTGGTGGCCGAGGACTGCAGGTCGGACGAGACGTCGCGTAGCGCGGCCAGGCCGGAGAGCTGTTTGGTCAGCAGGGCGGACCACTTGTTCAGCTCGGCCACGTCGGCGTCTTGCAAGGTGTACTGGTACTGGGCCGCCGACATGCGGCCGCCGACCTGGATATCCTGGCGCACCTGCATGAACAGGGCCACGCCCTGGACCACGGCGGCGCGCCGCTTGAGCCGGGCCAGCACCTGGTCCGCCGTGGCCGTGCGCTGGTCGAAGGGCTTCAGGTTGATCATCATGCGGCCCTGGCTCAGCGTCGGGTTGGCGCCGATCCAGAAATACACATTGTCGACCGCCGGATCGCTGCGGACGATTTCCCCGAGCCGCTGGATGCGCCCGGACATGGCGTCGAACGAGGTGTCGGGCGCGGCCTGCGCCAGGCCGACGATCAGGCCGGAATCTTCCTGAGGGAAAAAGCCTTTCGGGATCGCGACATACAGCGCCGCCGTCGCCGCCACGGTGGCCAGCGTGGCGACCAGGGTCAGCACGCGGTGGCGCAGCACCACGTCGAGCCAGCGGCCGTAGCCTTCGGTCATGCTGTTGAAGAAGCGTTCCGACCACTGGTAGAAGCGGCCCTTGCGCGCCCTCTCCTCGGCGCCCGGCTTGATCAGCCAGGCGCACAGCATCGGCGTGACGGTCAGGGAAATCAAGGCCGACATGACGATCGCCACGCTGACGGTGACGGCGAACTCGCGGAACAGGCGGCCGATGATGCCGCCCATCAGCAGGATCGGGATGAACACGGCGATCAGCGAGATCGTCATCGAGACGATGGTGAAGCGCACCTCGGTGACGCCGAGGATGGCCGCCCGCACCGGCGCCTTGCCCTCCTCGATGTGGCGCATGACGTTTTCAATGACGACGATGGCGTCGTCGACGACGAAGCCGATGGCGATGGTCAGGCCCATCAGCGACAGGTTGTCCAGGCTGTAGCCGAGCAGGTACATGACGCCGAAGGTGGCCACCAGCGACAGCGGGATGGTCAGGCTGGGGATCACCGTGGCCCACAGGTTGCGCAGGAAGGAAAAGATCACCAGCACCACCAGGCCCACCGTCAGCAGCAGCGTCAGCTGGACGTCGCTGAGCGAGGCCTGGATGGTCTGGGTGCGGTCGCCGACCACGTCCAGCCGCGCCGCCGGCGGCAGGCCGGCGGTCAGCGCCGGCAAGCTGGCCTTGACGTTGGCGATGGTCGAGATGACGTTGAAGCCGGGCTGCTTGTGGACGTCGAGGATGATGGCGCGGCGCCCCTGCAGCCAGGCGGCTTGCTGGTTGTCCTCGGCGGCGTCGACCACCCGGCCCAGGTCGCCGAGGCGGATAGGCGCGCCGTTCTTGTAGGCCACCACCATGCTGCGGTAGCCGGCCGGATCGGTCAACTGGTCGGTGGCGTCCAGCACCACCGCCTTGTCGGGCCCGGTCAGCGTGCCCTTCGGCCCGTTGACGGTCTGGCTGCCGATCATGCTGCGCACGTCTTCCAGGCTCAGGCCGAGCGCGCTCAGCTTGTCGGGATCGACCTGGACCCGCACCGAGGGCCGCTGCTGGCCGTGGAAATCGACCAGGCCGACGCCGGACATTTGCGAAATCTGTTGCGCCACATTGTTTTCGGCGAAATCGTCGAGCTGGGTCAGCGGCATCGTGTCCGAGGTCAGGGCCAGCGACAGCAAGGTGAAATCGGCCGGATTGACCTTTTCGTAAGTCGGCGGGTTCGGCAAATTCTTCGGCAGGTTGCCGCCGGCCGCATTGATGGCGGTCTGGACATCCTGCGCGGCGCCGTCGATATTCCGGTTCAGGTCGAACTGGACGGTGATCGAGGTCGTCCCCAGCGAACTGGACGACGTCATCTGGGTAATGCCGGGAATGCTGGACAATTGCCGCTCCAGCGGCGTCGCCACCGAGGTGGCCATGGTGTCGGCGCTGGCGCCGGGCAGGCTGGCCTGTATCTGGATGGTGGGGAAATCGACTTGCGGCAAGGGCGCCACCGGCAGCAGCATGTAGGCGACCATGCCGACCAGCAGCACGCCGATCGCCAGGAAAGTGGTGCCGACGCGGCGGCTGATAAACAGTTCGGTCAGGGACATCATTGGCCCTTCACGGCGGCCGCGGCGCTGGCGATGGCCGGCGCGGCCGCGCCATCCGGCGCCGCGGCGCGGGCTGCCACCAGCGTACCCTGGGCCAGGCGGCTCTGGCCGTCCAGCACCACCCGCTCGCCGGCGGCCAGCCCGGCCGTGACCGCGGTGTAGCCGCCGGCCACCGTGCCGGCGCTGATGTCGCGCGGCGCGACATGGTTGTCGGCGTTCAGCACGTAGACGAAGTTGCCGTTCTGTCCGCTGAGGATGGCGCGGCTGGGCAGCGCCACGGCGCCGCGTTCGGTGCGCAGCAGCAGCCGCGCCGTCACCAGCTGGCCCGGCCACAGGGCCCGATCGGCATTCGCGAACGACGCCTTGAGCCGGATCTGGCCGGTGCTCTGGTCGACCTGGTTGTCGATGAAGACCAGCTTGCCGTCGGCCAATTGCCTGCCGCCGGAAGCGTCGCCGGCCGTCACCGCCAGCGCGGCCTTGCGCTGTTCCGCGGCCAGCGCGCCCAGCTTATCCTGCGGCAGCGAAAACAGGACGGTGATCGGTTCGATCTGGGTCAGCGTCACCAGGCCGGTCGTATCGCTGGCGTGCACCATGGCGCCGGCGTCGGCCTCGCGCATGCCGAGCCGGCCGCCGAACGGCGCCTTGATCGTCGTGTACTCGAGCTGCAGGCGCGCGGTCTCGACCGCCGCCGCGTCGGCCGCCACGCTGGCCTGCTGGGCCGCCAGCTGCGACTTGCTGGCGTCGCGGCTTTGCGTGGTGCCGGCGCCGATTTCGGCCAACTGGCCATAGCGCGCCGCGTCGAGCTTCAGGTTGGCCAGGGTGGCCTGGTCCTTTTGCAGCGTGGCCTCGGCTTGCAGCAGCAGGGCTTTCAGCGGGCGCGGGTCGATCTGCGCCAGCGTGGCGCCGGCGGCCACTTCCTGCCCTTCGACGAAGGCGATTTTCTGCAGCTGGCCGTCGACGCGCACCTTGAGGTCGACCGTATTGAGGGCGGTGACGGTGCCGACCGCGCTCAGCCAGACCGGCATGTCGCGCAGCGCCGCCAGGCCGACCGTCACCGGCACCGCAGCCGCGGCGGTCGGCGCCGCCGGTTTGGCGCGCAGCGCATAGGCGGCGCCGGCCGCCGCGGCCGCCACCAGCGCCAGCGCGATCCAGTTGCGGCGGCGTACCGGCTTGCCTGGGGCGGGCGTATCTTCTTTAAAGGTCGTCATTATTTTTCTCCGGAAGTCATTTGGGCGGTGGCGCTGTCGCCGCTGTCCTTGAAACCGCCGCCCAGCGTGCGGAACAGGCCCACCGCCGCCTGCAGCCGCGCCAGGCGCACCTGCAGCAAGGCGTCTTGCGCCTGGAAGGCGCTGCGCTGGGTGGTCAGGACGCTGAGGAAATCGGCGATGCCGAGGCGGTACTGGGCCTGCGCCAGGGTGCTGGCGCGCTGCGCGGAACTGGCCGCGATACGGTCGGCGTCCTCCAGTTCGCGCTGGTGCCGTTCGGCGCTGAGCGCGTCCTCGACTTCCTGCAGCGCGCCCAGCACCGTGGCGCGGTAGGCCGCCGCCAGTTCAGTGACGCGGGCGCGGTCGAACGCCAGTTGTCCGCGCAACTGGCCGCCGTCGAACACCGGCTGAACCAGCGAGGCGGCGATGTCGGCCAGCGGATTGCTCGACAATAAATGGCCCAGCGATGCGCTGCTCAAGCCGGCGTCGGCGGTCAGGCTGAGGCTGGGATAGAAAGCCGCGCGCGCCACCCCGACATCGAAATTGGCCGAGACCAGACGCGCCTCGGCGGCGCGGATGTCTGGCCGGCGCTGCAATATGCTGGAGGGCATGCCTGCCTGCGCCAGCGGCACGTCGATCGCCGTCACGCCGGCCGCCGGCAAGGCAAAACTTTCCGGCGCGGCGCCGACCAGCACGGCCAGCAGGTGGCCGTCTTGCTCGGTTTGCTGCTGCAGCACCGGCACCGCCGCCGCGAAGGTGGCGGCGATGTTGCGCTGCTGTTCCACCTGCAGTTCGGTGGCGACGCCGGCCCTGGCCTGGCCTTGCACCAGGACCAGCAGCCGCTCGGCGTCGGCGGCGATGCTGCGCGCCAGGGCCAGCCGTTCGCGCGACGACAGCAACTGGAAATAGGTATCGGCGACCGCGGCCGTCAGCGTCAGCGCCACAGTGTCGCCGTCGAATACGCTGGCTTGCGCCAGCGCCTGGGCGGAATGGCTGGCCGCCCTGTTCTTGCCCCAGAAATCGACTTCGTAGGCGGCTTCGGCGAACAGGCTCTGGCCATTGCTGCCGCTGCCGCTGCCGATGCCGGCATTGGCGCCGCTAGCGTTGTGGACGCGGTCGACGGCGCCGTTCAGCGTCAGCGCCGGATACAGGGCGGCGCCGGCCACCTCGGCCGTGCCGCGGGCTTCTTCGACGCGGGCCTGGGCCTGGGCCAGCGTCGGGCTGTCGCGTAGCGCGCGCTCGACCAGGGCATCCAGGGCCGCGTCGCCGAAGCTGCGCCACCAGCCGCTTTGCACCGGCACGGCTTGCGCCAGCGGCAAGTCGCGGCCGCGCAGCCATTGCGGCGCCAGTGCGCTATCGGGACGGGTATAGGCCGGCGCCAGGGAGCAGCCGGCCAGGGCCGTGGCCAGGGCCGGAGCCAGCAGCAGGGTGGTGTAGCGTTTCGGTAGAGTCATCTTGGGACTTTTGCTGGACAGGCGTCCAGCATAGCCGACCGATGATGAATACTTCTTCGCGCGAAGATTAAATTAATTTCATGAAGGCAGCGATATCGATGCGGGCGCAAGCTCAGGCCGGCCCCGGACGCAGGCAATAACCGGCCCCCGCCACCGTCTGGATCAGCGTTTCGGCAAAACCGTCGTCGACCTTGCGCCGCAAGCGGTGCATATGCATATCGATGATATTGCCGCGCGGTTCAAAATCGTAATCCCAGGCCGCTTCCAGCAGCATGCTGCGCGTGACCACCTGGCCGGCGCGCCGGACCAGCAGTTCCAGCAGCAGGAATTCGCGGTATTGCAAGTGCAGCTCGCGCGCGCCGCGGCGCGCCGTGCGCTGGCGCGTGTCGACGGACAAATCGGCCACTTCCAGCACGTCCTGGCGGCGGCTGCCGTCGCTGCGCCGCGCCAGCGCCTCGATGCGCGCCAGGATTTCCGCGAAGGCATAGGGCTTGACCAGGTAATCGTCGCAACCGGCGCGTATCCCGGCGACGCGGTCGGCGGCGCTGCCCAGCGCGCTGACCATCAATACCGGCGTGCGCGCATCGCGGCGGCGCAGCTCGAGCACCAGCGCGACGCCGTCCAGGCCGGGCAGGCGCCGGTCCAGCACGATCACGTCGTAGATGCCCTCGCCCGCCATGGCCAGGCCGGTCGGGCCGTCGTCGATGCGGTCCACCACGTGGCCGCTCTCGGCCAGGCCGCGCGCCAGGTAGTCGGCGGCGCGGCGGTCGTCCTCGATCACCAATAGGCGCATGGATGCTTTCTTTTCACGATCATGTTGCTTTTGGCCCAGTATGAAATAAATTTAATGCTGCGGCGAAGCCCCTGTTGTCTGCCACACCCCATAATCACCGCATAATCATAACGCGACACCATACCACCACAGGGACCAAGTCCCGCCACAAGGAGACGGTTGCTATCCATGGCAAGCATACTGGTCATCGAAGACGATTTACAGACGGGGCGCGAAATCCAGGCCGCGCTGGCCGACTGCGGCCATCAGGCGCAACTGGCGGACAACGGCCGCGACGGCTTGCTGAAGGCGGTCGCCGGCGACTTCGCCGTCATCGTGCTGGACCGCATGATGCCGGGCGGCCTGGACGGGCTGGCCGTGCTGTCGACCTTGCGCACCGCCGCCATCACCACGCCGGTGCTGATCCTCAGCGCGCTGTCGGCGGTCGACGAGCGCGTGCGCGGCTTGCGCGCCGGCGGCGACGACTACCTGACCAAGCCTTTCGATTTTATCGAACTGACGGCGCGGGTGGAAGCCTTGCTGCGCCGGCGCGACACCGAAGCGGCCGTCACCAGTTTCCAGCTGCACAACCTGGAACTGGACTTGCTGACGCATACCGTGCGCCGCGGCGGCGTGCCGATCGACCTGCTGCCGCGCGAATACCGCCTGCTCGAATACCTGTTCCGCAACGTCGGCCAGGTCATCACGCGCACCATGATCTTCGAGGCGGTGTGGGATTACCGCGCCGATGAAAGGAGCAATGTCATCGACGTCCACATCAGCCGCCTGCGCAAGAAGCTCGACCCGGACGGCATGGCGCCGCTGATCCATACCGTACGCGGCTCAGGTTATGTTTTCCGCGCGCCTGAATAAGCTGGGGCGCGCCACCAGCTTCCGCATGGCGCTGCTGTTCCTGGCCTTGTTCGGCGCCATCTCGACAGTGCTCTTCGTTTTCCTGTACCTGCAGATGTCGGCCTATTCGCTGGGCCGGGTCGACGACTGGCTGCAGCGCGAGCGCAATGCGCTGATGCGCGGCGGCGACGCCGACCTGGCGGCGCGCGTCGATTACCACGCCCACCTGGATCCCGACAATGACCGCCCTTTCGGCTTGTTCGACCGCGACGGCCGGCGCATCGCCGGCGCCTTTCCCGGCGCGCGCCCGGCCATCCCCGCCTACAACCAGGCTTTCGGCATGCAGGCGCAACTCGGCGGCCGCCAGCGCGAGATACGCGCCTACGCCCACCCTGTGGCCGACGGCAAGGTCTTGCTGCTGTCGCAAGACCTGCACGATTTCGATGAATTCAACGAGGTGCTGCTGCGCGCCCTGATGTGGGCGGGAGTCCTGGCGGCGTTGATGGGCCTGGCCGGCGCGGCCGTCATCGGCGCCGGCTCGGTGCGCCGGCTGGACGCCATCACGCAGGCGATCCAGGCCATCGTCTCGGGCGACTTGAGCCAGCGCCTGCCGCAACGCAACGGCAGCCGGCGCGGCGGCGCCGACGACCTCGACCGTCTGGTCTGGATCGTCAACGGCATGCTCGATGAAATCGAACGCCTGATGCACGAGGTGAAAGGCGTTTGCGACGGCATCGCCCACGACTTGCGCACGCCTCTGTCGCGCCTGCTGGCGGGACTGGAGCGGGCGCAGCGCCGCGCCGCCAGCATGGCCGACTACGAAAACGCCGTCGAAGACGCGATCCGCGAAACGCTGTCGCTGCAAACCACGTTCAACGCCATGTTGCGCATTTCCGAAATCGAGGACGGCATCCGCCGCTCGGGCTTCACCGCCCTCGACCTGGGCGCCATCGCCGACGACGTGATCGAATTTTATGAGCCCAGCGCGCAGGAAAAAGACATCAGCGTCGAGTATGTCCGCGACGGCGCCCTGGCGATGCCGATGCGCGGCGATCCCAGCCTGCTGTTCGAAGCGTTGGGCAACTTGATGGATAACGCCGTGAAATTCACGCCGCCGGGAGGCAGGATCTCGGTCAGCGCCTTCAGCGCCGGCGACCACTTCGGCATCCGCTTCGCCGATACCGGGCCGGGCATTGCCCCGGCCGAGCGGGAAGCCGTGTTCCGCCGCTTCCACCGCAGCGAAAGCAGCCGCCATACGCCCGGCAACGGCCTGGGCCTGAGCCTGGTCGCGGCGGTGGCGCGGCTGCATGGGATGACGGTGTCGCTGGACCCGTGCGCCGGCGGTTGCCAGGTATCCCTGCGGGTGCCGCGCGGCGACGGCTGACTGCACCCGGCCGTTTACTTGTAAAAACACCGCCCGGGCCTTGCCTCCCGGGCGGTGTGGATAACGCAAAGGTCCGCCGTGACGGACCCGGCCTCAGTTTAGAACTTGTAGGCCATGCCGACCGACACGCCGACGGCGCGGCAGCCGCCCCAGGTGGTCGGACCGGAGCCGCTGTAGTCGACGACGACAGTGTTGGTGCCGTCGTGGCAGTCGGTGGTCAGGCCGCGCCCGCCGGCGCCGATATCGTAGTGGGAATTGGCGCTGTTCAGCGTCAGCGCCCAGTCTGCATACCAGGAAAAGTTCTTGTCGACCGTGTGCTTGTAAGCGATGGTGTACATATTCGCCTTGTTGTCGGTGGCATCGGGATTGTAATTGTGCTGGCCGCCCGGATCGCCCGGCGTCGCCCCGGCATGGCCCCAGCCGATGCTGACATTGTCCTTCTCGGTGATGGCCTGGGTCGCCGCCAGCCAGAAGCCGTCGCGGCTGCGTTCGTTCTGGAATTGCAGATAGGCGGGAATCTCGCGGCGCATGCGCTCCCAGATGGCGCTGACCGTGGTCTTGGTGGGGAAGATGTACTGG
>DASYLQ010000238.1:0-5100 GCA_036009485.1 Janthinobacterium sp. | reverse complement strand
GCAAAATAAGGAAAAGCCAGCGGCAGCAGCAGCAAGGTAAACAAGGTGGCCGAGACGATGCCGCCGACGATGACGACGGCGAACGGCCGCTGCGTTTCCGAGCCGATGCCGTGCGACAGCGCCGCCGGCAACAGGCCCAGGCCGGCCATCAGCGCCGTCATCAGGATGGGCCGCAGGCGCGCCACGGCGCCTTCCAGCGCGCTCCCGGCCAAGCAGACATTGGAACGCGCGATCTCGACCATCTGCTCGACCATGATCACGCCGTTCTGCACCGAGATCCCGGCCACGGCGATGAAGCCGACCGCCGCCGAGACCGAGAAATGCAGGCCGGCGGCGGCCAGGCCGACGATGCCGCCGATCAGCGTGAACGGCACGATCGCCAGGATCAGGCCGGCCTTGCGCACCGAGCGGAAGGCCCAGAACAGCAGCGAAAAAATCAGCAGCACGGTGATCGGCACGATCACTTCCAGGCGCTGCACGGCGCGCCGCTGGTTCTCGAACTGGCCGCCCCAGGTGATGGCGTAGCCGGGCGGCAGGTGCACCTGCTGCGCCACCTTTTGCTGCGCCTCGGCGACGAAGCTGCCCTGGTCGCGACCCAGCAGGTTGGCCTTGACCGAGGCGTTGCGCTCGCCGCCCTCGCGGCTGATGCGCGCGGCGCCCTGGCGCACCTCGATGCGCGCCAGATCGCCCAGCGGCACGCTGCCGGCGCCGCCCGGCAGCGGCACCTGCAGGGCGGCGATGTCGTCGACCGACTCGCGGAACGCCGGTTTCAGGCCGATGGTGATGTCGAAGCGCCGGTCGCCCTCGAAAAAGGCGTTCACGGCGACGTCCGAGAGCGCCGTCTGCAGCGCCGTATTGACGTCGGCGACGTTGATGCCGAGACGGGCGATGCGGCTGCGGTCGATGACGATATCGAGCTCGCTCTGGCCGCCGATCGGCACCGCGGCGACGTCGGCGGCGCCGGCGATGCCGGCCAGGATGGCGGCGATCTGCTGGCTTTTCTGCGTCAGCACCTCGAGGTCGGGTCCGGCGATTTTCACCGCGATCTCGCCCTTGACGCCGGACAGCGCCTCTTCGACGTTATCCTCGATGACCTGGGAAAAATTGGTCGGCACGCCGGGCAGGCGGCGGATCTGCGCCGAGATGTCGGCGATCAGGCTGTCCTTGTCGGCGAAGCGCCAGGTCTTGCGCGGCGCCAGGTCGGCCAGGATTTCCATATTGTTCGGCCCCTTGGCGTCGGTGCCGTCGTCGGGCCGGCCGACGTGCGATACCACGTTGCCCACCTCGGGATAGCTTTTCAGGATGGCGCGCACCTGGTGCTCCACTTGCCGGGTCTTTTCCAGCGAGCTCGAGGTCGGCAGGCTGATGGTCAGCCAGATATTCCCTTCGTCCAGCTTGGGCAGGAACTCGCTGCCCAGCAGCGGCGCCAGCAGCAGCGCCAGCGCCAGCACGGCGGCGCAGCCGGCCATCACGGCGAAACGGCGGCGCTGCGCCGCCACCAGCAGGCGCCGGTAGCCGTGCGTGATGCGCTCCATCCAGACGCTGTGCCTTTCCTGCAGCGAGTGGCGCTTCAGCGTCAGCGCCAGCAGGCTGGGAATCAGCGTCATGGTCAGGAAGATCGCGCCCAGCATGGCGAAGCTGAGGGTGAAGGCCACCGGCGAAAAGATCTTGCCCTCGACCCGCTGGAAGGTATAGATCGGAATGAAGGCGACGATGATGATGGCCTTGGCGAACAGAATCGGATGGCCCAGGTCGACCACGGTCTGCTTGAGCGTACGCTTGCGCCAGGCGTACGGCGTTTCCTGGCCGGCCGGATCAGGGTCAGAGCGCTGCAGGGTCAGGCGCACCATCAGCGCCTCCACCAGCACCACGGCGCTGTCGATGATGATGCCGAAATCGACGGCGCCCAGCGAGATCAGGTTGGCCGGAATGCCGCGCGCGTCGAGCATGATGAAGGCGAACAGCAGCGACAGCGGGATCACCGTGGCGACGATCAGCGCGGCGCGCCAGTTGCCCAGGAAGATGATCAGGATGGCGATCACCAGGGCGGCGCCGACCATCAGGTTTTCGCCGACGGTATGCACGGTATGGTCGATCAGTTCGGTGCGGTCGTAGATGGTCTTCAGGCGCACGCCCTTGGGCAGCCGGGCGTCGATGGCGGCCACCGCCGTCTTGATGTCGGCCACCACCTTGGCGGCGTTGGCGCCCTTGCTCATCTGTACCGTGCCCTCGACCACGTTGTCGTTCTGGTTGAAGGCGACCACGCCGGAGCGCGGCCGGAAGCCGGTGGCCACCGTGGCCAGGTCCGACACCAGCACCGTCTTGCCGTTCTTCGCGCTGACGATGATGCGGCCGATGTCGTCCAGGCTGCTGACGATGCCGATGCCGCGCACCACCAATTGTTCGTCGCCGCGCCGCACCAGGCCGCCGCCGACGTTGGCGCTGTTGTTGCTCAGCGCGGCGCTGACCTGGTCGATGGTGACGCCGTAGCGCTTCAGCGCGTCCGGGTCGACCTGCACCTGGTATTCCTTGACCGTGCCGCCGAAGCTGACCACGTCGGCGACGCCGCCGACCATGCGCAGCTGCGGCCGGATCACCCAATCCTGCAGCGCGCGCACCTCGTTCGGGTCCATGCCGGCCGGCGCTTCGACGATGTAGCGGAACACTTCGCCGACGGCGGTGGTCAGCGGCGCCAGGCCCGGCTGCAGGCCGGGCGGCAGGGTCACGTTGCCGAGCTTTTCCAGCACCTGCTGGCGGGCGAAATAATCGTCGGTGCCGTCGGCGAAGGTCAGCGTCACCAGCGACAGGCCGCTGATGGTGACGGAGCGCAGCTGGGTCTGGTGCGGCACGCCGCTCATCTCGCGCTCGATCGGCAGCGTCACGGCGCGCTCGACTTCCTCCGGCGCCTGGCCCGGATACTGGGTGATGATCTGCACCTGCACGTCTTGCACGTCGGGGAAGGCTTCGATCGGCAGGTTGCTGAAGGCGCGGTAGCCGAACAGCGCCAGCGCCGCCGTCATGATCAGCACGAAAACGCGCTGCGCCAGGACGAAATCGATGAACTTACCGAGCATTCGCAGAGTCCTCGGCATTCAACAGGAGGGCGCCCTCCGTGACGACGCGCTCGCCGGCGGCGATGCCGCTGCCGACAAAACTGCTGTCGCGGCCGCGCAGCGCGACGCCGACGCGGCGCTTGACGAAGGTGCCGGGCCGGGTTTCGACAAAGACGAAGTCGTACATGCCCTCGACGAACAGGCTGGTGTTCGGCAGCGCGATCGCCTTGCCGGCGCCCTGGTCCGCCAGGAAGGCGACGCGGGCGAACATTTCCGGCTTCAGTTTCAAGTCCGGATTGTCGACCGCGCAGCGCACCTGGATGCGGCGCGTGGCGGGATCGAGCGTCAGGCCGACGCGCTCGACCGTGGCCGGGAAATGCTGGTCCGGCCAGGCGTCGGTCTCGATGCTGACGGCCTGGCCGGCGTGGATTGCCGCCGCGCTGCGCTCGGGCACGTCGACCAGCACCCACAGGTGCTTCAGGTCGGTGACGACGAACAGTGGATTGGGCAGGTCGGGCCGCACTTCCAGGCCGGGATTGATCTGTTTGTCCGCCAGCACGCCGGCGATGGGCGCGCGCAGGCTGAAACGGCCGCTGAAGTCAGCCTTCAGGCCGGCCCCCTTGCGGCCGGCGCCGTTCAGGCTTTGCAAGCGCTGGGCGGCGCGCCGGGTTTCCGCCGCGGCCAGCCGGTAGTCCGCCTCGGCCGATTCGTAATCCTTGCGCGCCAATACCTCGCCGTCGAACAGCAGTTTGGCGCGCTCGAAGCCGAGGCGCTTGTGCGCTTCGTCGGCCTGGGCCTTGCTCCAGTCGGCCTGCGCCGTCGCCAGGTCGGGCGCATCGAGCACCGCCAGCACGGCGCCCAGCGCCACCGTGTCGCCCGGCTCGGCGCCCAGCGACAGCACGCGGCCGGCGATCGGCGAGCTGACGCGGGCGGTGCGGTTTTCATCGTAGGCGATGCGGCCGTTGAGCGGTTCCGACACCGGCAGCGGCACGGCTTGCGCCACGCCGACCTTCAGCGACGACAATTGCGGCGCGTCGGGGCCGAAGCTCAATTCGTCTTTCCGTGGCGGCGCCTTGGCCGGGGCCGACGCTGCCAGCGCCGGCGCCTGCGAGGCGTGGACAAAATGCACCCCGGCGCCGACGGCGCCGATCAGGACGATCGCCGCGGCGAGTTTGCTCAAGTCGATTTTCAGCGTAACGGCGCTCATTGGGGCTGGCCTTCGGAGATGGCGGCCTGCCAGGCCGCCAGGGATTTGGCGTAGTCGGCGCGCGCTTCCAGCGCTTCCAGCTGGGTGCTGCGCCAGGTGCGGCGGACGTCGAGCAAGTCCATGATGTCCATGGCGCCCTGGCGGAAGGCGAATTCGGCGGCGTCGGCGGATTTTTTCGCCGCCGCCAGCAGGCTGTCGTCGTCGCGCCGCAGGCGGGCCCAGGCGGAACGGGCATGCTCGGCGCTGACGGCCAGGTCGCTGCGCGCCAGCGCGCGCGCCTTGTCGAGGTTTTCCTGGGCCGTGTCGACGCCCACTTCGGCGCTGCGGATCTCGCCCTGGTAGGCATAACGCACGAACAGCGGAATTTGCAGCGCCACGCCGTAGCTGTTGCCGCTGCCCTGGGGATTGGCGGCGCTGACCGGATAATGCTCGGCCTGGACGCCGAGCGTGACGTCGGCGCTGCGCGAGGCCAGCGCCAGCTTGCGCGCGGCCAGCGCGGCGTCCAGGCGCTCCTGCGCCGCCAGCACGTCGGGCCGGCGACTCGGCAAGGCCGCTTCGTCGGCGGCAATCGGCGGCGGCCCGGATGGCCAGTCGTCGGACGGTTCCAGCGGCGCCGCGCCGGCCTTCTCTCCCATCAGCAGGGCCAGCGCGTCGCGCGCCGCGTACAGGTCGGACTCGGCTTGCAGCACGTCGTTTTTGGCGCGCAATGCATCGACCTGGGCGCGCGCCACGTCGGCCGGCGCCAGATCGCCGGCGCGCTGGCGTTTTTGCGCCGCGGCGACGCTGGCGTCGAACAGCGCGGCGCTCTGGCGCGTGATGGCCAGGCGGTCGCGCGCCGCC
>DASYLQ010000237.1:0-2745 GCA_036009485.1 Janthinobacterium sp. | reverse complement strand
GTTCCACTTCTGGCTGGCCCAGGCCGAGCTGGCGCTGGGCAATATCGGCCTGGCGCAACGCCAGCTCGACCTGGCGATACAGGGCAGCACCAACCGCCGCGACGAAGCCATGTACGCGGCCAAGCGCGAGCGCTTGCGCGCCTATCAGGGACACTGAGCCAGGGGCACCGAGCCGCGCTCAGGCCAGGAACAACTGCTGCAGGTCGTTGAGGAAGCGCTGTCCCAGTTCGGTCGGGCGGATGATCTGGTGGTCGCGGTACAGCAAGCCTTTTGCCTCGGCCTGGTCCATGGCCTTGCCGATCGCCGTGATGGCCAGGCCGGTGCGTTCGGCGAACAGCGGGGGCGCGAAGCCGCCGTTCAGGCGCAGCGCGTTCAGCATGAATTCGAAACCCATTTCGTCGCGGCCGATCTCGGCTTCCTCCTGCACCGGCTTGCCGTTCCTGACCGCTTCCAGGTAAGCCTTGGGCTGCTTGTAGCGGGCCTGGCGCAGCACCCGGTGCGGGAACGACAGCTTGGAATGGGCGCCGGCGCCGATGCCGAGGTAATCGCCGAATTCCCAGTAATTGCGGTTGTGGCGCGCCTGCCGGCCCGGCTGGGCATAGGCCGACACTTCATACCGGCCGTAGCCGGCCGAGGCGGTGACGGCGGCAATCATGTCCTGCATGTCGGCGCTGGCGTCGTCGTCCGGCAGGGCCGGCGGATACTTGGCGAACAGCGTGTTCGGCTCCAGCGTCAGGTGGTACAGCGACAGGTGCGGCGGCTGGAACGACAGCGCCGCGTCGAGGTCGGTCCTGGCCTCGGCCAGCGTCTGCGACGGCAGCGCATACATCAGGTCGAGGTTGAAATTGTCGAAATTCTCTTGCCCGATGGCGACCGCGCGGCGCGCTTCGTCGCCGTCGTGGATGCGGCCCAGCGCCCGCAGGTGGCGCGGGTCGAAGCTCTGGATGCCGATCGACAGGCGGTTGATGCCGCTGGCCCGGTAAGACTTGAATTTCTCCGCCTCGAAGGTGCCGGGATTGGCTTCCATCGTGATCTCGGCGGCGCCGTCCAGCGGCAGCAGGGTGCGCAGGTCCGACATCAGCCGGTCCAGGCCCGCCGCCGACATCAGGCTGGGCGTGCCGCCGCCGATGAACACCGTATGAATCTTGCGGCCCCAGATCAGCGGCAAGGCCATTTCCAGGTCCAGGCGCAGCGCCGCCAGGTAATCCTCTTCCGGGAAGCCGCCGCGCACCTCGTGCGAATTGAAATCGCAGTAAGGGCATTTGCGCACGCACCATGGGAAATGGATGTACAGCGACAGCGGCGGCAGCGCCGGCAGGTTCAGCGCGCCCGGCTGCAGGTATTTCAGGGCGGCGCCGGCGGCCGTGTCGACGCCGCTGAAGGCGGCCGGCTTCGGGCCGGTGCCGAAAGGCTTGATCGGAATCATCTGAGTTTCTCTACCAGGCTGCGCAGGGCCTGGCCGCGGTGCGACAGCGCATTCTTTTCATCGGCGGATAGTTCGGCGGCGCATTTGCCCAGCGCCGGCAGCCAGAAGTGGGGATCGTAGCCGAAGCCGCCCTGGCCGCGCGGCGCGGCGACGATGCGGCCGTCCCAGCGGCCGTCGGCGATCACCGGCTGCGGATCGTCGGCGTGGCGCACATACACCAGCACACAATAATAATAAGCCGACTTGTCGGCATGCGGCGCCAGGTCGGCGATCAATTTGGCGTTGTTGGCGGCGTCCGATTTCGGCTCGCCGGCGTAGCGCGCCGAATACACGCCGGGGGCGCCGCCGAGGGCGTTGACGCAGACGCCGGAATCGTCGGCCAGGGCCGGCAAGCCGGTCAGGCGGGCGGCGTGGCGGGCTTTTTCCAGCGCGTTCTCGACGAAGGTGGCGAAGGGTTCCTCCGCTTCCGGCACATCGAATTCGCCTTGCGGGTGGACGCTGAAGCCGATGCTCGACAAGAGTTCGTTGAATTCCTTGAGCTTGCCGGCGTTGTTGGAGGCGAGGATGAGTTTCTGGGTCATTATCCGGCCAGGCCGAGCGCCTGTTTTTGCAGCTTGATCAAGTCGGCGATGCCGCCCTGGGCCAGGTCGAGCAGGCGGTTCATGCCGCCGCGGTCGAAGGCGGCGCCTTCGGCCGTGCCCTGCACTTCGATGAAATGGCCGCCGTCGGTCATCACCACGTTCATGTCGGTGTCGCAGTCGGAATCCTCGGCATAGTCGAGGTCCAGCAGCGGCATGCCTTTATACACGCCGACCGAGATCGCGGCGACGAAATGCTTCAGCGGCACCGCGCCGATCGCCTCGCGCGCCACCAGCCGGGAAAAGGCGTCGTAGGCGGCCACCATGGCGCCGGTGATCGAGGCGGTGCGGGTGCCGCCGTCGGCCTGGATCACGTCGCAGTCCAGGTTCAGGGTGCGCTCGCCGAAAGCTTCCAGGTCGAAGGCGGCGCGCAGCGAGCGGCCGATCAGGCGCTGGATTTCCTGGGTGCGGCCGGATTGCTTGCCGCGCGCCGCCTCGCGGTCCATGCGCGTGTGGGTCGAGCGCGGCAGCATGCCGTATTCCGCCGTCACCCAGCCCTTGCCGGAATCGCGCAGGAAGGGCGGCACCTTCTCTTCGATGGTGGCGGCGCACAGCACATGGGTCTCGCCAAAGCGCGCCATGCAGGATCCCTCGGCATATTTCGCGGCGCCCGGCTCAAGGCTGATGGGGCGAAGCTGGTCGGGGGCGCGGCCGGAGGGGCGCATGGGATAGTCTCCTGTC
>DASYLQ010000236.1:0-13371 GCA_036009485.1 Janthinobacterium sp. | reverse complement strand
GATCTGGCGGCCGCTCCGGTCCCGCACCAGTCGCCGGCGCTCATGTTTGCCAAGCTCAAGGCGCTGCATGAGATGGGTGCGCTCTCCGGCGAAATGGGTGCGACGGTCGCGGCGGCCGTGCAGGGCGGCGCCCGGGTGGATACGGAGGCGCAGGCCGAATACGTCACGACCAACGTCGCCCTCGACGAGTTCCTGGCGTCAAAAGATATGTCCGGCGCAGGCCAATGACTAGCATAAACATGCCAATGAATAGCATAAATCGGCGCCCGGCCCCAAGGCTTGGCGGCATATCATCCAGCGTCATCGATGACTATTTACTCTGATAAATCTTGTCGAACTCGCCGCCGTCGTCGAAATGGCGCTGCTGCGCCTGTTTCCAGCCGCCGAAGACTTCATCCACGGTAAACAGGCTGAGCGGTTTGAAATTGGCGGCGTATTTCTTCGCCGCGAGTTCCGAGCGCGGCCGCAGATAATGCCGGGCGATGATTTCCTGCCCCTGCTCCGAATACAGGAAGTTCAAATAGGCGGTGGCTTCCCTGCGGATGCCGCGCCGGTCGACCACTTTGTCGATCACCGCCACCGGCGATTCGGCCAGGATCGAGGCCGCCGGATATACCACTTCGAAATTGTCGCCGAACTCGGCCCGCACCAGTTGCACCTCGTTTTCAAAAGTGACCAGGACGTCGCCGAGCTGGCGCTGCGTAAAGGTGGTGGTGGCGCCGCGGCCGCCGCTGTCGAGTACCGGTACATTCTTGAATAGCTTGCCGACCAGCTCGCGCGCCTGCGCCTCGGTGCCGCCTTTTTTGATTACGGAGCCCCATGCCGCCAGATAAGTGTAGCGGCCATTGCCCGAAGTCTTGGGATTCGGCACGATCACCTTGATGCCGGGCTTGGCCAAGTCGTCCCAGTTGCGGATTTGTTTGGGGTTGCCTTTGCGCACCAGGTACACCATGGTCGAGTAAAACGGCGCGGCGTTGTCCGGGAAGCGCTTGGCCCAGTCGGCCGCCACCAAGCCATGCTCGGCCAGCATATCGATGTCGTTGGCCTGGTTCATCGTCACCACCGAGGCTTCCAGGCCGTCGGCCACGGAACGGGCCTGTTTGCTGGAACCGCCATGCGATTGCTTGATGACGAGGGTTTCACCCGTGTTCTTTTTCCATTCGGCGATAAACGCCGGGTTGATGTCCTTGAATACTTCGCGCATCACGTCGTAGGAGACATTCAACAGTTCCGCCTCGGCCGCCGCCCAGGATGGCAGCGGCAGGGCGGCGGCCAAGGATGTGGCCAAGGAGGCGGCCAAAAAACTGCGCCGCCCACGCTTGGCGTGGCTTGATTCGCTATTGTTATTATGCATAGTCAACTTTTATTTTGGGAATAGATGTCAATAGTCTAAAATCTGACAAGGAAAAGATACGTATTTTTCCTCATATACTTAGATGGGAAATGATGGTTGGCGGAAAGTGGCCCATGCGCCGGGCTGGCAAAAAATGCATATCGTTTTTTGGAAACATTCGTGTGCAAAGCCCGCCGTCGCGGCTAGGCTCTCGGAGGCATGCGATCACCTGAATCTGCCGCTTCGTGTATAGTCGAAATCGCGCATGCGGCTGGCCGCTTGACTTTGCTATTGGAATATTTTGTGAGAGCACATGAGTCTTGAAATTCGTATCGCGGCATCCACCGACGCTGTTGCGGCGTGCACTATCCTGCGCCGCGCCATCGTCGAATGCTGTGCCTTGGATCATAAAAGCGATGCCGCCATCCTGGATGCCTGGCTAGGCAATAAAACGCCGGAAATGGTCACGAGCTGGTTCGATTCTTCCACCAATTTTTCGCTGGTCGCGGCCGAGGCGGATGAAGTCGTCGGCGTGGCTTTGCTGACGCGCGCCGGCAAGGTTGCGCTGTGTTATGTCTTGCCGGAGGCGCAAGGACGCGGCGCCGGCAAGGCCATGTTGCAACGCCTGGAAGCGCAGGCGGGCGAATGGAGCGTGAAGGCGCTGCAACTGTATAGCACGGCGACCGCCGAATCCTTCTTTGCCGGCCAGGGATATGCGCATTCGGGCAATGTGCGTTCGCCCTATGGCGTGGAGACCATCCATTTCTGGAAGCAGTTGGATGCCGGCGCCAGCGCGCCCGAAGTCAAGCGCAAACGTTTTTGCAACTGCAATCCCACCTGAGTTTTCTTCTTCCCCGGCGGCCGCCCGGCCGCTATGCCAAGCTCAACAGGTGACGAAGGACAGCGCTTGCGTGCGCCGTCTGGCGGGCGCCGCCGGATGGGCGACGGGATGGCCGTGAACAGCGCCAGCGTGCATGAGACCGTCGCTTTGCTGGACCGGCTGCGGCCCGACGTCTTCAAGCTCGATGCGCGCGAGCCGGGCGACGAAACGGCGGCCGCCGATTTCCTTAACTTGTGCGCGGCGGCGCATATCGGCGTCGTGTTCAAGCGGCTGGACTCGCCGCGCGCGCTGGAGGCTTTGCGGCGCATCGGCGCGCGGCGCGGCAACCGGTGCATGCCCAGGGTTATCTGCTTGGCCAGCCCGGCGCCAGCTTGCTGCCGGCCGGGGCGGGCGCCGCGGCGCTGGCGCCGGGCGGCATAGGGCGCTTCAATTCAATGTCAGAGGGTTTTTCTTCCCCTCAACTTAGGCTATAGTATTCCCGATAGATTCATTAGGGTAACTATGGCATCGCGCAGAGCATTTCTTCAACACGGTTTAGGCCTCGCCGCCATTGGCGCGGTATCGGTTCCGATGGTCGGCTGCGCCACCCGCAGCGCGGTGGCGGCTGCGCCGGCCGCTAACAAATCGGCGGCGCTGCATGCGGCGCCGAAAGCGGCCGCCGCCAGGCCGGCCGAGCCGCAGGTGGCGGCGACGGCGGCGGACATGGATCCGCCGCCGGATATCTTCGACGCCCAGGCACTCGACCTGGAGTTCTGGCTCAAGCCGCGCACGCTGGACGTGGTGCGTCCGGACAGCAAAGAGCGCGCCAAGGTGCTGTACTGGAAGGATGGCGAGGTGATCGACTCGGCCTACCAGGAACTGTGCCACCTGTTGCGCGACGTCAGCGCCAGGGAAACCGTGCCCATCGATCCAAAACTATTCGAGACCCTGTGGGGCACGCAAGCCTTTGTCGCGCGCTACGGCATCGACAGCCCGGTGCAAATCCTGTCCGGCTACCGCACGCCGGCGCACAACCGCAACCTGATCGAATCGGGCGTGCCGGCGGCGCGCAAGTCGCTGCACATGGAGGGCCGCGCCGCCGATATCCGCCTGGCCAACCTCAACGAGGAAGTCTTGGGCGGATTGATCCGCAGTTTCCGCCAGGGCGGCGTCGGCTTTTATTACCGTGCCGGCCCGCGCGGCGGCTGGATCCATACCGACACCGGCTTGAAGCGCGCTTGGAAGGGCTGAGTGTTCGGATGGGGTTTTAACAAATTCGACGCGGCCACGCCCGGCGTAGGATAATGGTGTATTGGCCAGGCCGGGCGGCGTCATTGCGCGGCCGCAGGCGGCCGCAACAAAAATCCGGGATGAGCATGTCAGGTGTAACAGAAAACGACGACGATTCTTTGCCAGCCAAGCCGCGCTTTCGCCCTCGCCCATGGGAAAACCTGGAATCGCCGTCCGACGTCGAGCTGTGGATCGAGGAACACAACCTCAGCCTGCGGGAACATATCCGCCCCGGCGAGACCGGTTTCGGCATTTGTTTCACGCTGACAGAGGGCGGCGAAATTTTCCTGCAAACCAGCGCGGACGGCGCCGTCATCCTCGACGTCACGGCCGAGGCGGAATGGGTGGCGCCGCTGATCATGGCCGCGACCGGGGTCGGACATCCGGGTTCGTCGATCTGGATTTTGCCGGACGATAAATTGATCCAGCTGGTGCTGGGCTTGAATAGCCTGATCGCCACGTCGACCCTGGTGGTCGGTCATCCTTTCGGCTTAAAACAGCGCAAGACGGCTTTTCCGCGCTGAGCGCCAAGGCTGGGCGCACCAGCAATAATCCCGCGCCGCCTTGCCAGCGTTGCCGCGCCCGGCGGCGTAGCGAAACAGCATGGTTGCAACACTTTGCCATAGCAAACCGGGTTCTCTCGACAGCGCAAAACCGGCGTGCTAGTCTTGCTGGCAAGTGCCTGGAGCCCACAGGCGCAAAGGGGACGATATGGACAAAGATCAGCATCCGCCCGCGCCAGGCCTATCGACTAAACCTCTTTCCTACGGACAGGAAGGGCGCCGTGCCTACCGCGCCGTGGTGGCGGCGATGGGCGGCACGCCGCCGGCGCCGGCCGAGGGCGACGACAGCGACGAGTCGGCGCTGACGCCGGAACGCCTGCAGCATGAACGGGAACAGGCGTATTTCAACGACATCTACCTGCTGGCGCCGGTCGGCTACTTCGTCCTCGGCTTCGACACCAGCATCTTGCAGGTGAACCTGGTCGGCGCCGACTTGCTCGGCATTCCGCGCGACCATTCCAGGCACTACCATTTCCGTTCCTATATCAGTCCGCGTTTCTTGCGCGATTTCGACCGTTTCGTGCGCAATGCGCTCAACACTTGCCGTCCCGAACGGGTGCAACTGCAAATGATGCGCAACCGGCATGAGCAGGGTTTTCCGGTGACCTTGCTGGCCAGCGCGGACAGCAGCGGCCAGGCTTTCCGCGTGGTGCTGGAACTGGCCGAGGACCGCCTGGCCGCTTTGGAGCGCAGCGAAGAACGCTTCCGCCGCATCGTCCACAGCGCCGGGGAAGGCATCTGGGAAATCAACGCCGCCGCCTGTACCAGCTTCGTCAACCCGACGATGGCGCAAATGCTCGGTTATGCGATCGAGGAGATGCTCGAGCAGCCGCTGGTGGCCTTCATGGACGATGAGGGGCGCGCCATCCTCCATCCTGGAACGCAATATCGCCCGGCGCCGGCAAGGCATCGCCGAGCGCCACGAATTCAAGTTCATCCGCAAGAACGGCGCCGAGCTGTGGGC
This sequence comes from Janthinobacterium sp., assembly GCA_036009485.1. GTDB lineage: Bacteria > Pseudomonadota > Gammaproteobacteria > Burkholderiales > Burkholderiaceae_D > Janthinobacterium. Next base: position 8,401 of record DASYLQ010000236.1, on the reverse strand, counting down.
CACGCTGTGCACCAACCCGATCTTCGACGCCGCCGGCGCCTACATGGGGGCGCTGGCGCTGGTCAGCGACATCACCGAGCGCAAGGCTTCGTCCGAGCTGATCTGGAGGCAAGCGAATTTCGACGAGCTCAGCGGATTGCCGAACCGCCATATGTTCCTCGACCGCCTGCGTCACGAATTGAAAAAAGCCAGCCGGGAAGGGCGCTTCCTGGCCCTGCTGTTCATCGACCTGGATAACTTCAAGCAAGTCAACGACCACCTCGGCCACGATGCCGGCGACACCCTGCTGGCCGAGGCGGCGCGGCGCATCGCCGCCTGCGTACGCACCACCGATACCGTGGCGCGCCTGGGCGGCGACGAGTTCACGGTGATTTTGTCCGGGCTCGAGCATGCTTCCGGTGTCGAGCGCATCGCCCAAGGCATCATCGCCGGCCTGGCGCTGCCTTTCGGCCTGGGCGGCGAGCAGGCGGCGGTGTCGGCCAGCGTCGGCATCGCCCTGTATCCGGCCGACGCGACCGATATCGAGGGCTTGCTGCGCCATGCCGACCAAGCCATGTACGCCGCCAAGAGCGCCGGCCGCAACGGCTACAGCTACTTCACGGCGGATATGCAGGCAGCCGCCCAGTTACGCCTGCGCACCGCACTGGACTTGCGCCAGGCGCTAGCCTGCCAGGAATTCGAAATCCATTACCAGCCCATCGTCAACTTGAGGACCGGCAGCATCCACCGCGCCGAGGCGCTGCTGCGCTGGCGCCATCCGCAGCGCGGCTTGCTCAGCCCGGCCGAGTTCATCCCCTTCGCCGAATCGAGCGGATTGATCGTCGAGATCGGCGACTGGGTGTTCCGCCAGGCGGCGCTGCAAGTCAAGCAGTGGCAAAGCGAACTCGATCCGGCGTTCCAGATCAGCGTCAACAAGTCGCCGGTGCAATTTCGTGGCGATAGCACCCTGGCCGAGGGCTGGGGCGACTACCTGGCCGGTCTGGAACTGGCGCCGCGCAGCATGGTGCTGGAAATCAGCGAGGATATCTTGCTCGACGGCACGCGCCAAGTGATCGAGCGCTTGCAGAGTTTCCGGGTCATGGGCCTGCAGGTGGCGCTGGACGATTTCGGCACCGGCTATTCCTCGCTGTCGCACCTGCGCACCTTCGACATCGATCTGCTGAAAATCGACCCCTCGCTGTTGCCCGACCTGGGCGCCGATGCCGGCGAGGGCGCCTTGTGCCAGGCCTTGGTCGGGATGGCCCACAAGCTGGGCATGAAGGTGGTGGCGGAAGGCGTGGAAACGGCGGCGCAAAGGGATGCGCTGCTGGCGGCGGGTTGCGATTACGCCCAGGGCTTCGTGTTTGCGCCAGCCTTGCCGGCCGGGCAATTCGCCGCGCTGGTGCTGGATGGAGTGAATGCCCCGGCGCGATTGGCCAACTGAGTAACCGAGGCGCTTGTCAGCGCAGGCTGAGCAGCGAGACCACGCGGTCGCGGCTGATGCCGATCAGCGCCGACGTCAGCGACAGCAGCGAATCATAGCCGGGAGCGCTGGCCGCCTGGCTGAAATTTTGCGCCAGTCTATCCATGCCGGCGCCGGCATTCGCACCCGGCGCCTGTGCCGACGCCACCCGGCTATTGGCGCTGGCCAAGGCTTGGCTGACCGAACTGCGCGCCTGCTGCACCTGGGCCAGCGCCTGCACCACCTGCTGCAGGGTCTGGCGCAAGGATTCGGTGTCCGAAGTATTCCAGCCGCTGGGTGCAATCGCCGCCGGTTGCGCATCGGTCTTGACGCGGTTCATCTGGCCGGACGGGAAACGGATGCCGCCGCCGCGCACCGACAGGGTGTCGCGCACCGAGGGCCAGCTTGCTTCCGGCGTGCTGAAGACCAGGGTGCCGGCAGCGTTGACGCTGGCGCTGATGTTGGTCGGCGCCAGGGCCTGGTTGAAGCGCTGCACGATTTCATCCGAAGACAGGCTGGGATCGATGCTGACCGAGCTGAGCGTCTGGCTGGCGCCGCTGACGGAAAAGCTCAGCACTTCCGTGCCGCCCGTCTGCAGGTTGGCCATGTTCAGGCCGGAGATGCTGAAGCGCTGCGTCGCCGGCGCCGGGCTGGTGAAGGCCAGTTGGGCATCCAGGCTGCCGCCGGACGCACTCTGGCGCTGGCTCCAGGTATTGCTGAACTGTTGTACGCTGGCCTGTATCTGGGTATCGGCGGCGCCGCCCTGGCCGGCGTTTTCCGCATTCTGGCTGGCGGAGGAATTCGAACTCGAGGAAACCTGGCCGGTACTCTGGCGCGACGCCAGCCTGGCCGCCAGCTCGCTTTTCAGCGCTTGCAACTGCATGCTGCTCTGGTCGAGGAAGCTCAGCGCCTGCTGCGCGCTGGCGATTTCCCCTTGCAACTGATCGTCCCAATTGCTCAAGCCGGCACGCAGGGGGGCGGAACTGGAACTGGACACCGCATTATCGCTCGATGCCGCGCTGTCGCTGTCGGTCGCCGTCGCCGGCTCAACGACAGCACTGGTATTGCCGGTACTGCCGGCGGCAATACCCGAGGATGTGTTGAGCTGGACGATTTGCATGATGATAAATAGAGCGAAAAGATTAAGGGAGTTCGTTAAACAGCGTCAGCTTTCCGATCATCGCATACGCCTTGTAACTTGCTTGAAGCGCCACGTTGTAACCGCTCAGCTGAGTCGACGCCTGGGCGTAATCGAGCGAAGCGAGGTTGCTGATGGCCGTATTGTTCGACAGGTTGACGTTGCTGTGGTTGGTGTTCAGCGTCGTCAGCGTGGTTTGCGCGCCGCCCAGCACGGCAATTTGCGACGCCATCTGGTCGAGTTCGCCATTGGTGCCGTCGAGGGCCGTCTTCAGGGTCGCCGAGGTGGCCGCATCGAGCGTCACGCCAGGCGCCGCAAGGGCGCTGATGGCGCTGTCCAACTGGTTCAGGTACACATCCATGCCCTGCATATTGCTGTTTTCGGTTTGCGTGACGCCATTGCCGACGACAACCGTCTGGTTGGCCGTATTGCCGGTGTAAGTATAGCGCGAGCCGACCGGCGCGGCCGGATTGAAGGTGATGGCGGGCGTGCTCGTCAGCGTGCCGGAAAACAGATAATTGCCTTCGGTATCCTGGCTGTTCGCCGTGCTCAGCAAGCTGTCGCGCGCCGCCGTCAGCGTATTCACCTGGGCGTTCAAGTCTTGCGAGGAATTGCTGCCGTCGGAAGCCCAGACCAGCGAATCCTTGATGCTTTGCATCTGGTTGACCGTACTCTGCATATACGTTTCGTTCAGCGACATGCGCGACTGCACCGTGGCGATATTGCTTTGGTATTGAGTGGTCGCGGTCACTTCGCGGTTCAGGCGCGACAGTTGCACCGAAGCGACCGGGTCGTCGGACGGCAGCAAGATGCGGTTGCCCGAGGCCATCTGCTGGGTCAGGGTCGACAGGGCGCCCTGGTTCAGGTTCATGGAGGCATCCATGATGCTCTGGAATTGCATGCTCGATATGCGCACGGGATTCTCCTTAATTGCCCATCATGTTCAGCGTGGCCTGAAAAACGGTGTTGGCGGCGCTGATCACCTTCATGTTGGCCTGATACATATTCTGGTATTGGATCAGGTTGGCGGCTTCTTCGTCCTGGTTGACGCCGCTGGTCGATTGCCAGTCCTGCGTCGCCTGGGTGCGCACCGTATTCGCGTTGTCCAGCGAAGACTGGTTTTGCTGGCTGTCGATGCCCAGCTGGCCGACCAGTTGCGAATCGGCGTCGCTCAGCACCACACTGCCGATCGAGGTCAGGTTCACGGTCTGGCTATTGATGCCGATCAGGGCTTGCAAATTATCGCTGTTGCCGGGCGTGCCATCGGCGGAAAACGCCAAGTCCGAAGCCTGGAAGCCGCTCGTCACCGACAGGATGGTCGAGGTGCCGGCGGCGGTGAAGGTGAATAGCGGCGTACCGGCGGCGCCGGTCATGGTCGTGCCCAGCGCCAGCTGGTTGTTGACCATGGTCGACAGCTGGTTGGCCAGGTCTTGCACCGATTGCTGCATCGGCTGCAGGGTGTTTTGCACGTAAGCGCCGAGTCCGCCCATCTCGCCGCCGACGGCGACGTTGTCGACCGGGTAGGTGGTTTTCGAAAACGCCACGCTCAGGCCGGTGCCGCCGGAGCTGTTGACGACGGTCGACATGGTGCCGGCCGTTGCGCCGATCACCAGCGGTTGTCCGCTTTGCAGCGAAATGTCGACGGAGCCGTCGGCCTGGGTGTTGACCGAGACCGACACCAGGCTGGACAGGCTGTCGATGGCGTTGTCGCGAGCGTCTTGCAGCGCGGAGATATTGGTGCCGCTGCTGCCGGCGCTGGTGATCTGCTGGTTCAGCGAGGCGATATTGGCCACCGTGCTATTGATTTCCGGCAGCATGGCGCTACGCTGCTGGTCCACCGACACTTGCTGGCTGTTCATCAGGCCGTTGATGCTGTTGAAGGTTTGCGCCATGGCGCCGGCCGCCGTCACCACGGCCTGGCGCAGCGGAGTCGAGGTCGGATCGCCGCCGGATGCGTTCAATGCCGTGAAAAAGCCGTCGATGCCGCTGCTCAGGCTCGAGGTGGTACTGCTCATCACCTGTTCCAGTTGGGTGTAATACGACTGGCTCTGGGAAAACTGGCCGACGCTGGAGGCCGCGCTCCACATGGCCTGGTCCTTGAAACCATCATTGATGCGCGTCAGCGAGGTGACTGTCACGCCATTCCCCGGCGACAGCACGGTTGCGCCGGGCGATACGGAGGCCAGCACGACGCTCTGGCGGCTATAACCGGGAGTTTGCAGGTTGGCGGTATTTTGGCTGACGGTATTCAGGGCCACCTGGGCCGCCGAGGCGCCGGTCAATGCATTGTTAATAATGCTCATTATGCAAGTTTCTTTCCTGGTTAAGCGACACTAAGCGGAATCCCTTGCCGGTGACGCTATTGCGGTATAACCCAACAAGGCGACCGCTCAAGATGCTTCATTAAGCGGCGCGACAATATTGTCGGTTTGGCTCGTCAAGTTCTTGTTGGTCGTGGGCAATTTGGTGGGTAATTTACTTCCCGCTGGCTGGGGCGCCGAAGCCGGCGGCAGCAATTGCCGCAGGATGGCGTCGGCGACGCCGAAGGCGTGCTGGCCGGCCAGCTTGTCGGCCAACATATTGTCGGCCAGATCCAGCATGTCGCGATTGGTCGGGTCGTTTTCGGCGCTGTCCTTGGGTGCCAGCGCGCTCATGCTGGAGCGCATCTGGTGCAGCATCTGGGAGATGAAATACCCTTCGAACTTGACCGCGGCGTCGGTCGCCTTGGCGCGATAGGCGGCGTCGGCGGCGCTGCCGGCGCCCGCCGCCGGAGCGTTCAGGGCGCCAGCGATGGCCGGGTCGGCGGCGCCGGCCATGCCGGCCTGGGCCGCGGAGACGAAAGGATTGCTCAGAGTATTATTCATGGCGCCTCCTCAGATCACGACCAGTTCGCCTTCGATGGCGCCGGCCTGGTCGAGCGCCTGCAGGATCGCCATGATGTCGTCGGGCGAGGCGCCCAGGCTGTTGACGACGTCGATGATGGCTTGCAGCTTGGCGCCTTCCGGCCATTTGAACATCTGGGCGGAGCCCTGGTTGACGCTGACGTTGGACTGCGGCGTGACGGCGGTCTGGCCCTGGCCGAAGGCATTCGGCTGGCTTACCGCCGAGCTCTCGGAAATCACCACTTTCAGCGCACCGTGCGTGACGGCGGCGGCGCGCACGCGCAAGCCGTCGGCGATGACCACGGTGCCGGTGCGCGAGTTGAAGATGACTTTCGGCGTATCGTCGCCGACGTCGACCGCCAGCGCTTCCAGCTTGGCGACGAAGGCCACGCGCTGGGTCGGGTTTTCCGGCGCCACCACGTCGACGCTGGTGCCGTCGTTGGTGGTGGCAATAGTGCCGAAGCGGCGGTTGATGGTGTCGACGATATTCGTCGCGGTCTGGAAATGCGGATGGCGCAGCGACAGGCGCACGGTCGGCTTGGTGGCGAAGTCGGTGGGGATTTCGCGCTCGATATTGCCGCCGTTGGGAATACGCCCGGCCGTCGGGGTGTTGACGGTGACGCTGGAACCGCTCCTGCCGGTGGCGTTCAAGCCGCCGATCACCAGGTTACCCTGGGCCAGCGCATACACTTCATTGTCGGCCGCGTGCAGCGGCGTCAGCAGCAGGGTGCCGCCGCGCAGGCTCTTCGCGTCGCCCATCGAGGATACGGTGACGTCGATGCTCTGGCCGCGCTGGTAGCCGGGCGGGAAGACCGCGCTGACCATCACCGTCGCGACGTTCTTGCTATTCGCTGAGGTTCCGACCGGCATCGTGACGCCGAACTGTTTCAGCATATTCATCACCGACTGGCTGGAAAACAAGACCTGGATCGAGTCGCCGCTGCCGTTCAGGCCGACCACCAGGCCATAGCCGACCAGGGGGTTGTCGCGCACCCCTTCGATGTTGACCAGGTTGCGCAGCACTTGCGCGGCCGAAGCCGGCTGTGCCGCCAGGCCGGCCAGCAGGGCCAGTCCCGTCAACAGTGAAAGGGTAGAGCGGATAAAACGGCGCAATGTCATCGGGTTCACCTTAGAATGGCATCCATGGGCCATTGAAGAAACGGGTCAGCCAGCCGGCCGTATTGGCGTCGGCCAGCGTGCCTTGCCCGGCATAGTCGATATGGGCGTTGGCGATGCGCTGGGACGACACCTGATTGCTGGAATCGATGTCGGCGGCGCGCAGGTAGCCGCGCAGGCGCAGCAATTCCTCACCCTGGTTCAAGACCAGGGTCTTTTCGCCGCTGACCTTCAGCAAGCCGCTCGGCAACACTTCCTCGACCACCACCGTGATGGCGCCGGTCAGGGCGTTTTGCTGGCTGCTGGTGGCATTGCCGTTGAAATCGCGCTTGCCGGTGACGTTGACGTCGGTTTTCATGCCCTTGCCGGCGATCGTCAGCGGCGTCAGGGCGAGATCGGAAGTCTTGCTGAAGGTGGTGGCAGCGGCCTTGCTGGCCTGGGTGGTTTCCTGCAGCGTCACGGTGACGACGTCGCCGACGCGGAAGGCGCGGCTGTCGGAAATCAGCGACAGCACGCTGTCGGGCGCAAACACGCCGCCGGAGACGCCCGGCCGGGCGGTGCTGCGCGGCGGCGTCAGCTCGACGGCGCTGGGTTTCGGGCCGGGCGGCGGCGCCAGGGCGGCACAGCCCGACAGCAGCACAAGCTGCAGCAGCAGCGCGGCGGTCAGGGTGGTTTTCATCTCAGCGTGCCGCTTGTGCCAGGGTGTCCATCATGGTGTCGGCCGCGGTCAGCACCTTGGTATTCATTTCATAGCTGCGCTGGGCCGCGATCAGGTTGACCATTTCTTCCACCACCTGGACGTTGGAGCCTTCCAGGAAACCCGATTTCAGGGTGCCCAGCGAACCGGTGCCGGGTACGCCCTCGGTCGGCGTGCCGCTGGCGGCGGTTTCCTGGAACAGGTTGCCGCCCAGGGCCAGCAAACCGGCCGGATTCATGAAGTTGGTCAGCGTCAACTGGCCGATCTGGGTCGGTATGGTCGCCGTGCCTATGGTGACGGAGACGACGCCGTTGTCGGCGATGGTCGGGTTGCTGGCATTGGCCGGGATGGTGATCTGCGGCACCAGCGGCAAGCCGGCCGCATTCACCAGCACGCCGTTGGCGTCGGTGGTCAGCTGGCCGGCGCGGGTATAGCCCGGGTCGCCATTGGCCTGGCGCACTTGCAGGAAGCCGTTACCGGTAATGGCGACGTCGAGCGGCTGGCTAGTGGTTTGCAGGGTGCCGGTGGTAAACACTTTTTGCGTGCCGATGATGTGCACGCCATTGCCCAGCTGGACCCCGGTAGGCGTCAGCGTATTGTTGTCGGCGCGCTGGGCGCCGGGCGTCTGGTCGACCTGGTAAAACATGTCTTCGAAGACGACGCGGTCGCGCTTGAAGCCGACCGTGTTGGCGTTGGCCAGGTTGTTGGCGATGGCCTGCAATTGCGTGTCCTGGGCTTGCACCCCGGTCTGGCTGATCCACAATGCTGGATTCATATGTTTCCCCTAATTGGTATGGCTGGTGTGACGACGGGCGCCGCGTATGCGGGCTGAAAGCGAGGCCTTGGGCCGCGGCCGGCGGGCGAGACGGCGATATCAGGCCGAGCCGCCTCCCGGATTGATCAGGCTGGCGCCGGCCTGGTCCATGGTTTCGCTGGCGCTCAGCAATTTCATTTGCACCTCGAAAGTGCGCGTCAGGCTCATGGTGGAAACCATTTCCTCGACCGCCGAGACATTACTGCCTTCCAGGTGGCGGTCGTTGACGGTCACGCTCGGATCGACCGGCAGCGGATCGCCGCTGCGGGTGACGATCAGGCCGGCCTCGTTCTTGGTCAGCTCGCCCGGAGCG
>DASYLQ010000235.1:0-2437 GCA_036009485.1 Janthinobacterium sp. | reverse complement strand
GTGCGCTGCGCTCGACGGGTGTAAGTTTTAGCATAATATTTTTTAGTGATTCCCTTAAAGGCAGTATTCTACGCGAATGAAGAAGAAGAAATTAAACAAAAACTGGTTACACGACCACATTAACGATCCTTATGTGAAGCTGGCGCAGAAAGAGGGCTATCGCGCCCGCGCCGCCTACAAGCTGAAGGAAATCGACGAAGACGAAAAACTCATCAAGCCGGGCCAGGTCATCGTCGACCTCGGCTGCACGCCCGGCAGCTGGGCGCAATACACGCGCCGCAAGCTGGCCGGCGCCGAGGGCGGCGGCATCAACGGCACCTTGATCGGCCTCGACATGCTGGAAATGGAGCCGATCGCCGATTTCCATTTCATCCAGGGCGATTTCCGCGAAGCGCGCGTGCTGCGCCAGCTGGAAACGGTCTTGCAGGGGCGCAAGGCCGACCTGGTGTTGTCGGACATGGCGCCCAATCTGTCGGGCATCGCCACCGCCGATGCGGCGCGGATGGAACATTTGATCGACCTGGCGATCGAATTCTCGCAATTGCACTTGAAAGCGGGCGGGGCTTTGCTGGTGAAATGTTTTAACGGCATGGGATATAGCCAAATCGTCGAGAAATTCCGCGCCGAATTTAAAGTCGTGACGCAAAAAAAACCGAAAGCCAGCCGGGACAAATCCTCGGAAATCTTTCTTTTGGGGCGAGGTATCAAGCACCCGGCTGAAAATAATCCTGCCGCGGACGATTCCGCCCTTGATATTTGATTTCATAGCCGCACATCGAAGCAGTAAGGGCGCTTTGTTAATTGACAATTGTCGAAATGAATAAATCGGCAATCTTGCTTTTTCCTGCGGGCGCTCAGTGGTTTTTTAGGCGCACGGAACGGCAGGCTTTGGCATGGCCCGCTTATTGCGAGTAGAATCGTGTTTCTGCTATAGGTAAAAGATGCGCATTGCATCCAAGGAGTCTTCGTGAATAACATGTTTTCCAAATCTGCCATATGGGTAGTCGTTGCGCTGCTGCTGTTCATGCTGTTCAAGCAGTTCGACGGTCATGGCATCGCGGGCGGCAGCAAGACCATCGCTTATTCCGATTTGCTGGATAGCGTCAAGGCCAAGCGCGTCAAGGATGTCTTGATCGAAGGCGGCAATATCACGGCCACGCTCAGCGACGACACCAGGGTGCGCACCACCGCCACCTTCCTCGACCGCGGCCTGATCGGCGACCTGCGCGACAACAACGTCCACTTCGACGTCAAGCCGCCCGAAGAGCCATCTTTCCTGCAACAGGTTTTCGTGTCCTGGTTCCCGATGCTGCTGTTGATCGGCGTCTGGGTTTTCTTCATGCGCCAGATGCAGGGCGGCGGCAAAGGCGGCGCCTTTTCCTTCGGCAAGTCGAAGGCGCGCATGATGGATGAGACCAACAACACGGTCACCTTCGCCGACGTCGCCGGTTGCGACGAAGCCAAGGAAGAAGTCAACGAGATCGTCGACTTCCTCAAAGACCCGACCAAGTTCCAGAAGCTCGGCGGCCGCATTCCGCGCGGCGTGCTGATGGTGGGCCCTCCAGGCACCGGTAAGACCCTGCTGGCGCGCGCCATCGCCGGCGAAGCGAAAGTGCCGTTCTTTTCGATCTCCGGTTCCGACTTCGTTGAAATGTTTGTCGGCGTCGGCGCTAGCCGCGTCCGCGACATGTTTGAAAACGCCAAGAAGCATTCGCCTTGCATCATCTTCATCGACGAGATCGATGCCGTGGGCCGTCACCGCGGCGCCGGCATGGGCGGCGGCAATGACGAGCGCGAACAAACCTTGAACCAGTTGCTGGTTGAAATGGACGGTTTTGAAGCGAGCTCCGGCGTGATCGTCGTCGCCGCCACCAACCGCGCCGACGTGCTGGACAAGGCGCTGCTGCGTCCCGGCCGTTTCGACCGCCAGGTCACGGTCGGCTTGCCGGACATCCGCGGCCGCGAACAGATCTTGAACGTGCATATGCGCAAAGTGCCTATCAGCACCGACGTCAAGTCCGACATCATCGCCCGCGGCACGCCAGGCTTCTCGGGTGCCGACCTGGCCAACCTGGTCAATGAAGCGGCCCTGTTCGCCGCGCGCCGCAGCAAGCGCCTGGTGGAAATGTCGGATTTCGAAGACGCCAAGGACAAGATCTACATGGGTCCTGAGCGCAAGTCGATGATCATCCGCGAGGAAGAGCGTCGCAACACGGCTTACCACGAGTCCGGCCATGCGGTGGTGGCGAAGCTGCTGCCGAAGGCTGACCCGGTGCACAAGGTTACCATCATGCCGCGCGGCTACGCCCTCGGCCTGACCTGGCAATTGCCGGAGCACGACAATCTGAGCGGCTACAAGGACAAGATGCTGGAAGAAATTTCCATCCTGTTCGGCGGCCGCATCTCGGAGGAAATTTTTGTCGGCCAGATGTCGACC
>DASYLQ010000234.1:0-2090 GCA_036009485.1 Janthinobacterium sp. | reverse complement strand
GGCCGGATAGCCGAGCGACTTGAAGGCCGTCATCAGCTTGCTGGCGCTGCGCAGGCTGGACAGGGCCGCCTGCAGCACCAGGTAGATGCGGTCGGCGCGGTCGAGCGCGCGGATGCTGAGCGGATCCAGCGAGCGGCTCATGTCGAGCAAAATGAAATCGTAGGCGTCGGCGGCGACGCTGAGGATGGCGTCGATGTGCTCCGGGCGGATCGCCAGCGCCAGCGCCGGATCCTCGGGCGCCGCCAGGATGGCATAGCTGGGCGTCACCTTGACGCAGCTGGCCGCGAGGAAGTCGGCGTCGAGGCGGCCGATGTCGTGCGCCAGCTCGGCCAGCGTCGATGCCGGCGCGGCGTCGTGCAGGAAAGTCAGGGCGTCGCCGAATTGCAGGTTCAGGTCGAGCAAGAGCACCGAGGCGGACTGGCTCAATTGATAGCCGAGGTTACTGGCAAGAAAAGTCGCGCCGACGCCGCCCTTGCACGGCAGGAAGGCCAGCACGCGGCCCCTGGGCCGCGCCTGGCCGCCGACCAGCCGGCTGGCGGCGCGCCCGACGGCCGCCTCCAGCGCCGCCGCCGGCGCGGGCGAGGGCAAGACTTCGCGTACGCCGGCGCGCATCGCATGCAGCAGGAATTCCGGCGGGTGGCTGGCGCACAGCAGGATCACCGCCAGCGCCGGGTAACGGTTGCCCAGGTATTCCACCTGGCCCAGCTCGCGCGGGTCGCAGCACATGCCTTCGACCAGCAGCAGCTCCGGGTGTTCTTGCTCGGCGACTTGGCGCATGCGCCCCAGGCCGCCCTCGACCAGCAGCACGCTGTGGGCCGGCGATTCCAGCAGCGCGCCCATTTCAGCCAGGTGGGCGCGGCTGGGCGAGATGATGACGATTTTCATGACTGACCTTTCTTCGGTTTCAAGAGCACAGCGCAGCGCTGGCGGGATCCTGCCCCATCGCTTCGCGCGGCAGATAGGTGGAAAAGGCCGGCGCCTGCAGCGCGCCCAGGCGCAGCGCCCCCGCCACCGGCGAAATCCACTGGTAGTCGAGGCTGGTGATGTTCACGGTCACGCCCTGGCAAGTCGCGGCGGTGCAGCCGGATGGATTCCACACCACGCTGATGTCGCGGATCTGCGGCAGCAGGGCGCGCATCCTGGCCAGCACCTTGGCCTTGGCGGAAGTGTCGTCGCACACCACGGCGTAGCGGGCGCCCAGCCGGGTCGCCTCGGTGGCGGCATTCCAGGTAAACAGCAAGCGGCCGAAGTCCGTGATGCCCAGCAAGAGCGTCAGGAACAGCACTTGCACCAGGGCGAATTCGACGACGGTGGAACCGCGCGTTCCCTGCGGCCGGCCTCGGTATGATGGTTTCATAGCGGACTCCTAATCGTTGCGGAAATATTGTTGTAAGGGACGTTGGCGAAAGCGATGCCCAGCACGCTGCCCAGCATCGGATGGAAGACATAGCTGTCGACCTGCACCGTGACGGTGTTGATCAGCGGATTCGCGCCAGCCGTTTGCCAAGTCGGCTGGGGCACTTGCGCCAGGGTCAGGCCAGGCGCCAGCGGGTTTCCGGTGCCGGCGATATTGCCGTACACCACCAGGTTGCGCGCCTCGGCCGTGTGCGTGCCCGGCGTTTGCACCGACAGGTAGCGCGCGGCGTCGCGCACCGACTTGACGATGGTGTTGTATTGATAGATGGCGCGGCCGAACTCGGTCGTCACCAGGCTGGACAGCAACAGCACCGGCAAGACCAGGGCAAATTCGACCAGGGCCACGCCGCACTGTCTTGTGCATATCCTTGTATATTTCCTTGGGTATAGTCTGGTTTTCATATCCGTCTCCTAGCGCACCAGGGTCGCGACCAGAGGACCGGCGCTGCCGCCGGGCACGGCGCTGCTGGTGCAAGGCGAGGCCAGGCTGGCGGCATTGCCGAGGTATTCGAGGTGGGCATCCTGTTTCGGTCCGGTCAGCGGCTCCAGCATGAACATGCAGGCGAAATCGATGACGCCGGAAGCGCCGTTCAGCACCGGCACGATGACCACGCGCCGGTTCGAGCCGAATTGCTGGTGCTGGCCGCCGCTGCCGGGCGTGGCCAGCTTCTTGA
>DASYLQ010000233.1:0-3177 GCA_036009485.1 Janthinobacterium sp. | reverse complement strand
CCGATGTTGACGTAGGAAGGCATCAGCACCACGTTCCGTGCGATGAAGCTACCGCGCCGCGCCACCGCCGGCGGCACCACGCGGAAGCCGCCCTTGATGAAATCCTCTTCGGTGTAGTCGGCGAACTTGGTCGGCACCTTGTCATAGAACTGCAGGCCGCCGCCGGCCGGCATCACGACATTCTTGCCGATGAAGCTGCCGTGGCGCGCGACTGCAGGCGGCACCACGCGGAAACCGCCGGCTGCAAAGTCAGCCTCGGTGTAATTGGCGAACTTGGTCGGCACCTTGTCGTAGAACTGCATGCCGCCGGCCTGCATGGGGACATTGATCTCGAGGCGGAAGGACAGCAGCACGGCCTTTTTCAGCCATTGGTTGACGACCCAGGCGCCGCTGGTCTTTTCGGCCACGCGCAGGGTGCCGTTGTCGAGCTTGGCCAAGACGTGGCTGACGGCGTCGCGCAATTCCGGGTTGTGCGTGGCGGGAGTGATCTCGGCGCGCTGTTCCCAGGCCTGGTCGATGATGGTTTCTAGTTGTTGGGTCATGATATGTAGATGGTTGGTGGATCAGGATGCTGCCAGTTTTTTACAAAATTCGACGATGCGCCGGGCCGCTTCCAGGCCTTCCTCGACGCCGGCGACCAGCGCCATGCGGATGCGGTTGCGGCCCGGATTGATGCCGTGGGCGTCGCGCGCCAGGTAACTTCCCGGCAAGACCGTGACATTATATTCGGCATACAGGCGGCGGGCGAATTCCGTGTCGCTCAGGCCGGTGCGGCTGACGTCGGCCCACAGGTAAAAGCCGGCGTCCGGCAAGGCCACTTCCATCACTTGCTGCAGCAGCGGCGTGATGCTGGCGAACTTGGCGCGGTACTTGGCGCGGTTTTCCTCGACGTGGGCTTCGTCGTTCCAGGCCGCGACCGAAGCGGCTTGCACGGACGGGCTCATGGCGCCGCCGTGATAGGTGCGGTACAGCAGGAATTTCTTGAGCACGTCGGCGTCGCCGGCGACGAAACCGGAGCGCATTCCCGGCACGTTGGAGCGTTTCGACAGGCTGGAAAACACCACCAGGCGGGCGTAGGGCTGTTCGAGCGTCGCCAGGCCGAGCCGGTGCGCCGCTTCCAGCGCGCCCAGCGGCGCCGTCTCGCCATGGTAGATCTCGGAATAGCATTCGTCGGCGGCGATGATGAAGCCGTAGCGCTCGGACAGCGCGAACAGGTTTTCCCAGTCGGTCAGCGACAGCACGGCGCCGGTCGGGTTGCCGGGCGAGCACAGGAACAGCAGGCGCACGCGTTCCCAGACGGCCGGCGGCACGCTGTCGTAATCGCTGGCGAAATTGCGCGCCGGGCTGGAATTGACGAAATAGGGCTCGGCGCCGGCCAGGTAGGCCGCGCCTTCATAGATCTGGTAGAAGGGGTTCGGGCACATCACCAGCGACGCGGCGGCTGGATCGACGACCGTCTGCGCCAGCGCGAACAAGGCTTCGCGCGAACCGTTCACCGGCAAGACCTGGGTGGCCGGATCCAGCGCCGGCAAGCCGTAGCGCCGCTCCAGCCAGCCAGCGATGGCGCCGCGCAGGGCGTCCGAACCGGCCGTGGTCGGATACACGGCCAGGCCGGCGACGTTGTCGACCAGCGCTTGCTGGATGAAGGCCGGGGTCGGATGTTTCGGTTCGCCGATGCCCAGGCTGATGGCGGCATAGGCCGGATTGGCCTTCACGCCGGCAAACAACTGGCGCAGCTTTTCGAAGGGATAGGGTTGCAGCTTGTCGAGATGTGGATTCACGTGGCGGACCGGGACTGAAACGTTGGTAGAGGTGAGCGTTTGCCCTTGCTCCTTGCTGTACGGGCTGGTGGAGGATTATAGCGCCTTGGGCTTGCCTTGGTGCACGAAGGCCGCCGCGCCGCTGCGGCCGTCTACTTGACCTTCACCTGGCGCACCTGTTTTTCCAGCTCGCTGAAGGATGGCCGCTCGGTGGCGGAAATCACCTTGCGGCCGAATTCCACCGCCAATGCCGGCGCATAGCCGTTCAGGCTGGCCATCAAGGTCACCTTGACGCACTGGTACATCTTGGCCGATTCGTGATGCTTGCGGCGCAACAGGCTGGCCAGCGGGGTGACGAAACCGTAGGACAGCAAGATGCCGATGAAGGTGCCGACCAGCGCTTCGGCGATCAGCATGCCCAGCTCGCTGGGCGGCTTGCCGACCGATTCCATCGTCTGCACCACGCCCATCACGGCGGCGACGATGCCGAAGGCCGGCATCGCGTCGGCCAGCTGGGAAATGGTGGCGATCGGCATTTCGCCGTCTTCGTGATGGGTCTCGATTTCATTGTCCATCAGGTTTTCGATCTGGAAGGCGTCCATATTTCCGGACACCATCAGGCGCAGGTAATCGGTGATGAATTCGAGGATGTGATGGTCGTCCAGGATGCTCGGATATTTGGTGAAAATCACGCTCTCGTGCGGATTGTCGATATCGAATTCAAGCGACATCAAGCCTTCCTTGCGTATCTTGCTGAGCAATTCGAACAGTAGCGACATCAATTCCATGTACAGGGACTTGCTGTGGCGCGAGCCCTGCAACAGCGTCGGCAGCGTGCGCAAGGTCGCCTTGATGGCCTTGCTGTCGTTCGCCAGGACGAAGGTGCCGAGCGCCGCGCCGGCGATCATCAGCAATTCGGTCGGCTGGAACAGCGCCGCCAGGTGGCCGCCATGCAGGGCGAAGCCGCCGAAGATGGAGAGCAGGACGACTAAAAATCCCAGAATGACTAGCAAATTCCACTCCTTTTGAAATGCCCTGTACTGCCGGAGCATACGTCCGGATTTTACTGGCATGAATAATATTGCACCCATGCAATATTAAACCTATTTGGCGGGCGGATGTGCCTGAAGGGGACTGGAAAGCGCATTTTGTTGCTTTCGCGACTGCGCAGCAGGTTTTTCGAGGTCCTCTCGGGGATTGAAGCCGGCAATCAAAAAATCAATGAAAGCGCGCACCTTGGCCGGCAGGTGCATGCGGCTCGGGTAATACACATACAGGTCGGCCGGCGGCAGCGTGTAGTCGGCCAGCACGGTTTGCAGGCGGCCGCTGTCGAGGTACCTGGCCAGATCCCATTCCGAGCGCAGCAGGATGCCGTGGCCGTCCAGCGCCCAGCCCAGCACGACGTCGCCATCGTTGC
>DASYLQ010000232.1:0-2363 GCA_036009485.1 Janthinobacterium sp. | reverse complement strand
CGCTTTTTCTCTTCCGCGACGATGCGCAGCTCGTCCTCCAGCTCGTCGTGGCCGCTCTTGACTTCCTGCTTGTCGCGGTCGTTGACCAGGTGCTTGTCCAGGTCCGCCTCGCGCGTGCGCAGGGCGTTCAAGCCGTCGCTGTCGGCGTATTCGTCGACCACCAGGTCGGGCTGGATGCCCTTGGCCTGGATCGAACGCCCGCTCGGCGTGTAGTAGCGCGCCGTGGTCAGTTTCACCGCCGTGTCGGCGCTGAGCTGGCGGATGGTCTGCACCGAACCCTTGCCGAAGGTCTGGGTGCCGATCACGGTGGCGCGCTTGTAGTCCTGCAGCGCGCCGGCGACGATTTCCGAGGCCGAGGCCGAGCCGGTGTTCACCAGCACCACCATCGGCACTTTTTTCAGCGCCGCCGGCAGGCTCGCCAGCGCGTCGCTTTCACTGTGCAGCTCATAGAATTCCGGGCGCCCGTAGAAGGTCTGCTTCGAGTTGGCCAACTGGCCGTTGGTCGAGACGATCGCCGCGTCCTTCGGCAGGAAGGCGGCGGAGACGCCGATCGCTCCCTGCAGCACGCCGCCCGGGTCGTTGCGCAGGTCGAGGATCAAGCCCTTGATATTCGGGTCCTGCTTGTACAGGCTGTTGATGTTGGCCGCCAGGTCGTCCACCGTCGGTTCCTGGAATTGCGACACGCGCACCCAGGCATAGCCCGGCGCGACCATCTTCGCCTTGACGCTTTTCTGCTGGATCTCTTCGCGTGCGATGACGAATACCAGCGGCTGCGGCTGGTCCTTGCGGGCGATGGTCAGGGTCACCTTGCTGCCCGGGTCGCCGCGCATCATCTTCACCGAATCGTCCAGGCTCATGCCCTTCACCGGCGTACTGTTCAGACGCGTGATCAAGTCGCCCGCCTTGAGGCCGGCGCGGTAGGCCGGCGAATCCTCGATCGGCGAAACGATCTTGATATAACCTTCGTCGCTTTCGCCGATCTCGATGCCGATGCCGACGAACTTGCCTTCCGAACCTTCGCGCAGTTCGGCGTAGGCGTGCTTGTCCAGGTAGGCCGAATGCGGGTCGAGCGAGGCGACCATGCCGGAAATGGCTTCGGTCAGCAGCTTCTTGTCCTCGACCGGTTCGACATAGTCGGTCTTGATCAGGCCAAAGACGTCGGCCAGCTGGCGCAGCTCTTCCAGCGGCAGCGCCGGGTCGACCGGCTTTTGCGCCATCGCGGAAAATTGCAGCGACACGGCGACGCCGGCGATGACGCCGAGACCGACCAATCCGGTATTCTTGAGTTTGCCCATGGTTCACCTGTTGATGCCAAAAACCTGCGCCGCCCCGGCTGGGACGGTGGCGCTTGTAAAATATAGTCGCGAGTATAGCCGCGATTGCCCCGGCGGCGGTGCCACGGTTTTTGCGGCCGTGCACCAGCGGATGCTACTGTAGCGCCCGCCGGTGTCATTGATGTTTCTGTTTTGTATGCGTTGTAACCCTTGTTGTAATCCTTGTCCCGGCCCCTCTTGTTGTAACTTTGTGTATTCAATGTAACAAAATTGTATGCGGTGTATCGGCATGTAGGCGATCGTAAGGATTTGTAATTCCTTGGCGCGGCCTCCGGCGGCGGGAATATATTGTCTAGGCATTTTTCTAAACCTAAGTGATTTTCGCCTGCGGCTCACCCCGCAGGCGTTTTTTTTATGTGGACGGACCAAACATGAATTCCCTTCGCCTGCTTCCCCTCGCACGCCGCCTGACCCTGGCCTTCCTGCTGGCCGGCGCCAGCGCTGCCTCGTTCGCCATCCCCATCATGGACATGCATATCGAAGACATGATCGCGATGGGGCCGGACTTTAAAAAGGAACTGGCCCTGAACGCCAACCAGGAAACGCTGTGGAACCAGGTCGATTCGAAGACGCGCCAGCTGATACGCGAGCGCGTGTCGCGCCGCGAGCGCCTGCGGGCGGCTATCCAGCAAGGGCTGGCGGCGCCGAACGTCGAGCTGCGCGACATGGCCGGCGCCCTCGATGCCGAGACGGCCGCCAGCACCGCCGAGGAAAAGCAGTTGCGCGAATGGTGGTTGACGGTCAACGACGCCCTCAATGAAACCCAGCGCCGCGCCGTCGCCACCTTCTTTTCGGAGCAGATGCTGCGCGTGGAAAGCAGTAACGCGCCGCATGCCGACGCGCCCAAGAGCGACGACAGCCACAAGGGCGGCGGCCGCGGCGGCCGCGGCGGCGGCGGCATGGGCGGCATGGGCGGCGGCGGCGGCATGGGCGGCGCCGGCGGCGCGGGCGCCAGCAGTGGAACGAATAGCGTCAACGTGCCGATTCCCGGTTATTGAGTGGCGCCTTGATGGGGATGGCAGGTGTTGC
>DASYLQ010000231.1:0-4713 GCA_036009485.1 Janthinobacterium sp. | reverse complement strand
GCTGATCGCCGCGTTCACGCTGATCTCGCTGCTGCCGCTGCTGGTCTCGGGCACCATCTCGTATGTCGAATCGAGCCGGGCGATCGAGCAAAAGACGCGCCTGTTCGCCACCGAGATCGTCAAGCAGGTGTCGAAAAACGTGCAGCTGCAGATGGCCGAGATCGAGGCCGCCAGCGAAGCCCTGGTGCTGTCGGACCCGGTGCAGTCGGCCCTGGCGCACTACGCCCTCGACAACCCGGCGGAAAAAGGCCGCGCCCGGGCCGACCTGACCAAGATCCTGCTCGACACCTATGGCTCCTTCGAGGACATCGGCCAAAAGTATTTTCTCGACGCCGGCAACCGCATCCTCGATCCCCAGGTGTTCACCCGGCCGGGCCGCGGCGTGGCGCAATTCGCCGCCGCGGCGGCGCCGCGCAAGGGTCGCACCAGTTGGGGCACGCTGGACCTGTGGAGCGGGCAAAAAAGCATCGTGATGCTGCGCCAGATCTATTTCAAGAGCGACAATCGGTTGGCGGGTAGCCTGTTCCTGGGCCTGCGGCCGGTGCGTTTTTCCAGCATCTTCGACGATGTCCACCTCGGCGACGGCAGCGACATCTTTATCCTCGACGCCCGCGACGGCAGCGGCATCGTCCAGACCCGCGACCGGCCGGGCGGCGGCGCCGCGGCGCCGGCGCTGGTGGCGCACATCGCCGCCAGCCTGGCGCACGGCCGGCAGACCGGCTGCCTGCTGTACGAAGACGCGGCCCTGGACGGCCGCGCCCACGCCACCTTCCTGGCCGCCTACACGCAAATTCCGCGCACCACCTGGTACGTGGTCAGCACCCTGCCCAACGACGCCCTGCTGGCCGAGGCGCAGTCGGTGCGCGACAAGATCGTGCTGATCGGCGTGCTGTGCTTCCTGTGCGCGATCGGCCTGGCCTACGCGATCGCGCGCAGCATTTCGGCGCCGCTGGAAAAGCTGGCCGGCATCATGCGCGAAACCGAGACCGGCAACTACGCGCTGCGCATGGAATACGAGGGCCGCGACGAACTGGCGCTGCTGGCGCAAAAGTTCAACGAGATGGCGGGGAACATCGGCCAGGCCCACGACCAGTTGGAAAGCCGGGTGGCCGAGCGCACGCGCGACCTGGAGCAGGCCAACCAGAAGCTGGCGGCGCTGAGCATGACCGACAGCCTGACCGGCATCGCCAACCGGCGCCGTTTCGACGCCGTGCTGGAGGCCGAGCTGCACCGCGCCGCGCGCGCCGTCCAGCCGGTCGCGCTGCTGATGATCGACGTCGACTACTTCAAGAAATACAACGATTTCTACGGCCACCAGGAAGGCGACGCCTGCCTGCGCAAGGTGGCATCCCTGTTGCAGGTCCATGCCCGCCGCGCCGGCGACCTGGCGGCGCGCTACGGCGGCGAGGAATTCGTCCTGCTGGCGGCCGACACCGGCGCCGACACCGCGGCGGCGTTGGCCGAGGACGTGCGCCGCGCGCTCGAGGTGCTGTGCCTGACGCACGAAAACTCGCCGACCGGCTGCGTCACCATCAGCGTCGGCGTCGCGGTGCTGGTGCCGGACGAGCGCCAGACGCCGGAAATGTTCATCCGCATGGCGGACAAGGCCATGTACCGGGCCAAGGAACAGGGCCGCAACCAGGTGGTGCTGGCGGGACGCAAGTAGCGCGTTTTCCTTTTCAACGCATCACGACCAATCAGACCCGGACCACCCGGCTTGTTCGCTAAACACTGGATTCGCTACCTCACAAGCGCGGCCAGTTGCCTGGCCAGCCCATCCATCCGCTCGGCCGGAACCTGCGCATAGCCCAGCAAAAAGCCGTTCCAGCCGGGATCGCCCTGCACCGCGTGCGTACTCAGGGCGCTCAGCGCCAGGCCATGCGCCGACGCCTGCGCCGCCAGGGCCGCGTCGGACAGGCGCGCATCGTTCAGGCGCAGCGCCAGGTGCATGCCGGCCGACGCGCCATGCAGCGTCGCGGCGTCACCGAGGTGGCGCTGCAGCGCCGCCGCCAGGGCGTCGCGGCGCTGGCGGTACAGCCGGCGCATGCGCCGCACATGCCGCGCGAACTGGCCGCTGCGCAGGAACTCGGCCAGCGCCAGCTGGTCGGCGCTGCGGCCGCGCGGCGCAAGATGCCCGGCCATGCGCAGCAGGGCCGGCGCCAGCGCTGCCGGGGCCACCAGGAAACCGATGCGCAATCCCGGGAACATGGTCTTGCTGAAGGTGCCCAGATAGAGCACGGGCGCATCCGCGGCCAGGCCCTGCAGCGCCGACAGCGGCGCGCCGTCGTGGCGGAATTCGCTGTCGTAATCGTCTTCGATGATCAGGGCGCCGGCCGCGCGCGCGCCGGCCAGCAGCGCCAGGCGCCGGCCCAGGCTCATCACGCAGCCGGTGGGGTACTGGTGTGAAGGGGTGACGTAGATCAGGCTGGGGGGACGCCGGCGCCAGTCGGCCGGGCGCGGCGCCATGCCTTGCGCATCCAGGCCGATGCCGCTGACCTTGAGCCCGGCGGCGCGGCTGGCCGCCAGCGCGCCGCCATAACCGGGATTCTCCAGCCAGATGCGGTCGCCGCTGTCGCTGTACGCGCGCAGGCACAGGTCCAGGCTGTGCTGCGTGCCGTCGGTGATCAATACCTGGCTGGCGTCGCAGACCACGCCGCGCCAAGCGCGCAAGTGATCGGCGACCGCTTCGCGCAGCGCCGGCTCGCCGCCCGGATCGCCATAATTGAGCCGCGCCGGGTCCAGTCCGCGCCAGGCGCGTTCCAGCATGCGCCGCCATGTCGAGAGGGGGAATTCGGCTAGCGCCGGCACTCCCGGCACGAAGGCGCCGGCGCCGTCTGCAAGTTCGGGCAACACGGGATTTTCCCAGCGCAGCTTGCTGGCGCGGCGCGACAGGCCGCGCAGTACCGGCGGCTGCGGCGCCGGCTCCACCTGCGCCGCAGCCGGCGCCGGCGTCATCGGCGCCACGACGGTGCCGCGCCGGTCGCTGGCGACGAAACCCTCGCTGGCCAGCTGTTCATAGGCGTACAGCACCGTATTGCGCGCCAGTCCGAGTTCGGCCGCCAGCGCGCGCGTGGCCACCAGCCGGCTGCCGGGCGCCAGGCGGCCGCTGCGGATCGCCGCGCGCAGGCATTCGTGCAGCAGGCGCTGGCGCGGCCAGCGGCGCTGCCGGTGCAGGGCTGAAAACTCGGCGAACAATAATGCATAGTCCATTTGCGCTTTCCCTTGGCTCTAAAAAATAGCGTCGTCCTGGACCTTTTTTCAGGGCCAGGATTGCATTATATTGAAGTCTCACTTTAGCCAGGCCAGACTTTTAGGGAAAACCATGAGCGACCACATTGAGCCGACCGACCGCACGCGCATCCGCCGCATCGCCGAATGCGCCGACTACGCCACGCCGACCTTGCACGCCATCCTCGATGCGGCGTACCTGTGCCACGTCGCGTTCAGCGACCAGAAAGGTGCCCACTGCATTCCCACCGCCTGCTGGCGCGAGGGCGAGTATTTGTATATCCACGGTTCCAACGGCAGCCGCATGCTCAGGCGCCTGCTGGAAGGCGCCGACGCCTGCGTGACGGTGACCCACCTCGACGGCCTGGTGCTGGCGCGCTCGGCGTTCAACCATTCGATGAACTACCGTTCGGCGATGGTCTATGGCCGCTTCGAAGCCATAGGCGAAGAAGCCAAGCGGGCCGCCATGGAAGCCTTCATGGAGCGGCTGGCGCCGGGCCGGCAGGCGCAGGTGCGGCCCGGCAACGAGAAGGAATATGCCGCCACCACGGTGCTGCGCATCGCACTCGCCGAAGCGGTCGCCAAGGTGCGCAGCGGCGGTCCGCACGACGACGATGCGGATATGGATAGGCCGGTGTGGACCGGCGTGCTGCCGCTGGCCCAGGCCAGGATGGCGCCGCTGGCCGATCCGCTGTGCGTCGCGGCGGCGCCGGCGCATGTGCTGGAGTGGCAGGCCGGCCCGGCTTGAGCGGCCGCAGCGCTTACCACAGCACGCTTACAACAGCACGCTTACAACAGCAACTCCCAGGTCTCGTTGACCAGGTCGTGGCCGAAACTGTGCGCCGCCTCGTGCGCCGTCAAGGCGAAACCGACCTTGCGGTACAACTGCCGCGCCTCGGTCTGGGAACTGGTGGTCCACAGCTGGATCTTGCGGTAGCCCTTGGCGCGGGCAAAGGCGAGGCATTCGTCGACCAGGCGCGCGCCCAGGCCATGGCCGCGCGCCTTCGGCTCGACCAGCAGCAGGCGCAGTTTGGCCACGCCCTCTTCGTCGGCGCGCGCCAGGGCGATCGAGCCGGCCCTCTCGCCATTCATCTCGGCGATCCAGCACTGTTCCTGTTGCGGATCGAAGCGCTGGATGAAGTCGGCGCAGATCTGCGCGACCAGGGCTTCAAAGCTGTTGTCCCAGCCATTTTCCTCGGCATAGATGAAGCCATGACGGTAGGCGATCCAGCCCATGTCGCCCGGCCGGTGCGGGCGCAGGAAAAACGGTTGCGCGTACTTCATGCCGGGCCGCTCGTCGAGCAGCTCCTGGATCGTGCGCATGGCGGCCAGCATGCTTTGCTGGCCGGCGTCGCCCAGGCGCGCCAGCAGTTCGGCCACCTCGTCGCGCGAGCGCCGGTCGAGCGGATCGAAGACGGCGCGGCCGGCCTCGGTCAGTTGCAGCAGCTTGGCGCGGCCGTCGTTTTCCGAACGCAGCCTGGCCAC
>DASYLQ010000230.1:0-3132 GCA_036009485.1 Janthinobacterium sp. | reverse complement strand
GATCTGGCGGCCGCTCCGGTCCCGCACCAGTCGCCGGCGCTCATGTTTGCCAAGCTCAAGGCGCTGCATGAGATGGGTGCGCTCTCCGGCGAAATGGGTGCGACGGTCGCGGCGGCCGTGCAGGGCGGCGCCCGGGTGGATCCGGCGGCGCAGGCCGAATACGCCACGGCCAACGTCGCCCTCGACGAGTTCCTGGCCGCCGACATCATCGTCCTCGGCGCGCCGATGTACAACTTCGGCATTCCGAGCCAGCTGAAGGCCTGGATCGACTGCCTGGCCGCCCCCGGCAAGACCTTCACCTACAGCGCGGCCGGCGTGCAAGGTTTAGCCGGCGGCAAGAAGCTGATCATCGCTTCGTCGCGCGGCGGCGTCTACTCGGCCTCCTCGCCGATGGCTTTCATGGATCACCAGGAGTCCTTCCTGAAGAGCTTCTTCGGCTTCATCGGCGTCACCGACATCACCTTTGTCCGTGCGGAGGGCGTCAACATGGGGTCTGAGCAACGGCAGAGCGCGCTCGACTCTGCCTTGGCCGAGGTCGCGCTGCTGAAAGCCGCATGAAGCAATACACCGCTAGAGTCCGGGCTGGCTCGCTACGGTTTTTCGAGGTCCTCGCCTGTTTCCCGCGGCAAGGTGAACAGGAAGGTCGTGCCCTGTTGCGGCGCCGACTCGGCCCAGATCCGCCCGCCGTGCCGCTCCACGATCTTCCTGCATATCGCCAGCCCGATGCCGGTGCCCGGATACGTGCTGCGGTTGTGCAGACGCTGGAATATCACGAAAACCCGCTCGAAATATTGCGGCTCAATGCCGATGCCGTTATCTTGCACCGCAAAGCGCCAAAATGCGCCTTCCGGTTCCGCCCGGATCGCAATCCGCGGCGCCTGTCCATCGCGGAACTTGATTGCATTGGCAAGCAGATTCTGGAACAATTGCGTCAGTTGCACGGCATCCCCCATCACCACCGGCAAGGGGCCGCACTGGATCTGCGCGCCGCTTTCCTCGATCGCCATGCGCAGCGAATACAGCGCCGTTTTCACTACCGTAGTGCAATCGGTCGGCTGCAGCGGTTTCGCCCTGGAGTCCACGCGCGAATAGGTCAGCAAGGCCAGCAAATCGTCAATCAAGGCTTGCATGCGCTTGGCGCCGTCGACGGCGAATCCTATGAATTCATGCGCATCGGCATCGAGCCGGTCTTGATATTTTTTCTCCAGAAGCTGCATGTAGCTGGTCACCATGCGCAGCGGTTCCTGCAAGTCGTGCGATGCCACATACGCTATCTGTTCCAGTTCCACATTCGAGCGCGCCAGATCCTGCGAGCGTAGCGCCAGTTCCGCGTTCGAGCTCACCAGATCCTGCGAGCGTTGCGCCAGCACCGCCTCGGCCCGCTGGCGTTCCACCACCTCGGACACCAGTTGTAGATTGCTCTGCTGCAGTTCGCTGGTGCGTTCCAGCACGCGTCTTTCCAGTTCATCATGCGCCTTGCGCAGCGCCGCCTCGGCATGCTTGCGCTCGGTGATGTCCATGGTGGTACCGATAAACTCGTCGATATCGCCGGAGTGCTTCACAACCGGGCGGCCTATCCCCTGCAGATATTTGATGGATCCATCCGGAAGAGCGATGCGAAATTCACAGTTGAAACCACTGCTTGTGCGAATGGCATTATCGAGAATTTGCTGAACAACAGGGCGATCCTCCGCATGCAGCCGTTCCAGGAACAAGTTGAAAGTTGGTGCCGTCTCCTCAGGCGCGAAACCAAATATCCGGAAATGTTCCGCCGACCAGAAGAGCTTGCCAGTCGATATATGCCAGCTCCAGCTGCCGGTGTGGCTGATTTTTTGCCCGTCAGCCAGCAATGCTTCGCTGCGTTGCAGTTTTGCATTAGTCTTGGTAAGTTCCTCAACTGTTTCCTGAAGGTTGTTGCGGGCGTCACGAAGCGATTCGACTGCACGCCTTTGCGCGGCACTCAGCGCCCCGACTAAAATGGCTGACAGTACAAAAACGATAATGCTCGGCATTTCCTCCGGCGCCACAGTAAACGAATAGAGCGGAGGCGCGAAATAGTAGATGAAAGCCAGAGCGCAGAGCACCGCCGAGAGCAGGCCCGGCCCGACTCCACCGATCCAGGCACTGAACATGATGGCCCAAAGAAGCAGTAAATCAGGAACCGCGAACGAACTGGTCCCCATCCACAGTCCGACGGTCAGCGCGGCGCTGGCCGACAAGACAGCCGCCCCGTAGTTCAAAACCACAGATGGCTTGAGCCACCGGAGAAAATCAACGTTCGACATACTTCTGCCTCCACATGTCGCTGACCATCGAGTTGGCGCAGGCGCGGCTGACGCCCTGATTCATTGGACAGCGCGGATTGCTTCCAGCGCTGCGCGATCCCAGCGTCCGCAGTTTGCCGCCGCCTCGTAAGTACCGTTCAAGAACTCAAGCAAAACCAAGCCGGGCGTCGGCGATCGCCGCAGCGAGGCAAATGGCAGTATGTACTCGCCGAGCGCAGCATCGTAATGCGCCTCGCTGGGCTGCACGCGCGCCGTGCTGAAGCCTTGCGGTTCGGGATAGGCATAGGAATAGAACACTGGAGCGGGCATGGCTGCGCTGCCCGGCCAGAAGCCACAACTGCAGACCTCATGCGAGTAAGCATCGTGCATGACCCAATCCGGGCAATGGGGGATACCACCTGGATGCCTGGGCGCCGCACGCCCGGAGAATCGGGTGACCGCGAGGTCCATCCCTCCCCAAAAAAAGTGCACCGGGCTGCATTTGCCGACGTAGCCTCCACGGAATTGTTTGAACACGCGGTCCGCTTGCAGCAAGATGCGCCAGAAGCGGTTAGCGTACTCGGCATCATACGAGCGATGGACTTGATCCTGCGCGAACGGAATCGCGTCGACGACTTCGTTCGGCGCCGCGTGAATACGGATATCGAGACCAAGCGCGGCGAGGTGGCCAAACAGCTCCCGGTAAAAGTCGGCAACCGGGCGCGGGCGAAGCGCCATGGCCCGGGTCAGGGCGTCACTGGTCTGGATGCGCAGGCTGTGATCGATAAAGTCGAAATCGATTTCAAACACCCGCTCGCCATACGGAACCGGCGAGGTCGTCAGGCCGCGCGCAGTAAGGTCCAAGGGC
>DASYLQ010000229.1:0-5207 GCA_036009485.1 Janthinobacterium sp. | reverse complement strand
AAACTTGGTCACAAACAAAGCCATAATAAAAACTCCTCTACGCGCCCTGTTTTCCTTGCGCTCCTCCATGAAAGACCAGACCATGACCATGCCGCGCCGTACCAGGATCACGCTCGCTCTCGGCGCCTTCTTCGTGATCAGCCTTCCGGTGATCGCCCTGATCATTCTTTTCACCTTCGACTGGAATCGCGCCCGGCCCTGGCTCAACGCCCGCGTCAGCGCCTCCATCGGCCGCCCCTTCGCCATCGCCGGCGACCTGTCGCTGAGTTGGGACAGCCGGCACGACCCGCTGTCCGGAAAGGGCCGGACCTGGCGCGACATTCTTCCCTGGCCGCACCTGGTGGCCAAGGATGTGCATATCGGCAATCCGCCGGCGCTGCAGCTTGCGCCTGCCGCCACCGGCCGGCCGGAGGCAGGCCAGGCTGCGGCGCCCGTGCCGGCCGACATGGCCAGCGCCGGCGAGTTTTCCTTTTCGCTCAATCCGTTTGCGCTGCTCGGCAAGACCGTCTCGATCCCGGTGCTGCGCTTCGACTCGCCGGCGGTGTATCTGCAACGCGGCGCCGACGGCGAGAATAACTGGACCTTCGCCCAGCCGGACCAGCCTTCGGCGTGGAAACTCGACTTGCAGCGCGTCGTCTTCGCCAAGGGCAGCGTGCATTACGTCGACGCCATCATGCACGCCGACATCAGTGCCGATATCGACACCATCAACGCCGACCCGGCCTATGGCGTGTCGTGGCAACTGCATGGCAAATACAATGGCGAGCCGGTCAGCGGCGGCGGCAAGGCCGGCGCCGTGCTGTCGCTGCAACAGCAAACGGCGCCCTACCCGCTCGCCGCCGACATCCGCGTCGGCCGGAACACCGCGTTGGCCGTGGTCGGCACGCTGACCAGGCCGACCGAACTGGCGGCGCTCGATATGCGCCTGAAAGTGTCCGGCCCCAGCATGGCGCGCCTGTATGGCTTGACCGGCCTGGTCTTGCCGGAGACGCCGCCGTTCAGCACCGAAGGCCACCTGACCGGCACGCTCGGCAAGACCGGCAGCCACTGGGTCTACGATCAATTCACCGGCAAGGTCGGTTCCAGCGACATCGATGGCAAGCTTGATTACCAATCGGGCCAGGCGCGCGGCCTGTTGAGCGGCGCCATCCATTCGCGCCAACTGGTGTTCAGCGACCTCGCTCCGCTGGTCGGCGCCGATTCAAACGCCAGCAAGGCCGCGCGCGGCGCCGCGCCGGTGCAGCCTAGCGGCAGGGTGTTGCCGGTGGAAACCTTCCGCACCGAACGCTGGACCAGCATCGACGCCGACGTCAGCTACAAGGCCGGCAAGATCGTCCGCGACAAGAACCTGCCGATCAGCAATCTGGATACCCACCTCATGTTGAAGGATGGCGTGCTGGCGCTGCAGCCGCTCAACTTCGACATTGCCGGCGGCAAGCTGGCGTCGACTATCAGCCTCGACGGCAGCGGCAAGATCAATCCGGACGCCATCCGCGCCGAGCTGAAGGCCAGCGCGCGCCATCTGGAGATCCAGCAACTCTTCCCGACCTTACCGAATACCCAGGCCAGCGTCGGCCAGGTCAACGGCGACGCCTCGCTGTCGGCCACCGGGAACTCGGTCGCCAGCCTGCTCGGCTCGTCCAACGGCGAAGTGCGCACCCTGATCGACCGCGGCCAGGTCAGCAAGCTTTTGCTGGAAGAAATGGGGCTCAACGTCGGCAACATCGTGCTGGCCAAACTGTTCGGCGACAAACCCGTCAAGCTCAATTGCATGGCGACGGATTTTGTTGTCACCAAGGGCTTGATGCAAACGCGCCGCTTCATCGTCGATACCGATGAAGCGGTGCTGAACATCAATGGCACGGTCAACCTGCGCGACGAGCGCCTGGACCTGACCTTGAAACCGGACACCAAGAGCTTGCGCATCTTTTCGCTGCGCTCGCCCTTGTATGTGCGCGGCACCTTCAGCCAGCCCGACGTCAGCGTCGACAAGGGCGTGCTGGCGGCGCGCGCCGGCGGCGCCGTGGCGCTGGCCGTGGTGGCGCCGTTGGCGGCGCTGATCCCGCTGATCAATACCGGACCGGGCAAGGACAGCCCCTGCGCCGCCCTGTTGGCCGAGGCGCGCGTCAAGCCGGTCGCGCCGGCACCGGGCAAGAGCATGCCGGCGGCCAAAGCCGCGCCGGTCAGGCGCTAGATCTGTGCGTTGCCGAACAGACTTTCTTTCCTGACTTGCTTAGGCTATGCCTGACGATGCCGGAAACAGTTTCTGTTCCCGGCAGCGCGCTTCCGCACCCGCCAGTGCGAACGCAACGAGGCAGCAGCGCCGCGCTGCAGTCCAACTTTCAATCAAGGAGATGATGATGAATCCGATCAAAAAACTGCTAGTGGGCGCATCGGTGGCAGCCATGGCACTCAGCCTGAGCGCTTGTGCCAATATGTCCGGACAGGATAAAGACACGGCCGTCGGCGCCGGCGTCGGCGCGGTGGCGGGTTCGGTCCTGACCGGTGGCAGCGGCATCGGCACGGTTGGCGGCGCAGCCGTCGGCGGGGTGATCGGCAACCAGGTCGGCAAACCGAAATAAGGCAGGACCGGCTCGCCGGTGAGGCCGAGCAAAAAAAGCGAGGGCCCGGTCACGCGGACCCCTCGCTTTTTTATTCCGAGGACCGGGTCCCGGCGGCGCAACAGGCGCCCTACAAAAAGGCATTGGCCATACCGGTCATACCTGTATCTTTTACCAGTTCATAACAACGGCAAGACACCGCTTCCAGGCCGGCCGAATCGAGGATTTCGATATTCCCGCGGCTGTAGGTGATCAGCTTTTGCTGTTGCAGCGCGCTGGCCGCCTTGGTCACGCCGACCCGGCGCACGCCCAGCGCATGGGCGAGGAATTCATGGGTCAGGTGGAATTTCTCCGATTGCAGGCGGTCGCGCGTGATCAGCAGCGAGCGCGCCAGCCGCGCCTCCAGCACGTGGAAACGGCTGCACACGGCGATCTGGATGGCTTGCGCCAGCAGACTGTCGGTGTAGCGGTACAGCAGGCGCTGCAGCGATTCGATCTTGCCGAACTCGGCGCTGAAATCGGCGCTGTCGATGCGGCCGGCGCGGCCCGAGCGCTGTACCACGGCGCGCACCTGGGCCAGGTCGTGTCCCAGCGCGACCGAGGCGCCGAGCATGCCTTCGCGCCCGACCGAACCGACTTCCAGCGTCATGCGCCCCTCGGCCACTGCCAGCAGCGAAATCAGGCAGTCGGCCGGAAAGTAGATAAAGCGGATCGCCTGGCCTGGTTCGTACAGCACGTCGCCGACCTCCACCGTCACGGTCTGGATCAGCGGCGACAGATGCGCCAGGTCGTCCTCGGGCAGACTGGCCAGCAGGCGGTTGTTCACCGGCGCTTGCGGGGCGGCGCCGTTCAGGCTCGCCTGTCCGGTATCCCAGGAAAGATTCATGAAGTCCCCTTAAGCAAAGCCATAGCGCAAAGCCATAGCGCGGCGAATAGGAAAATGGTCTGTCGATGACATGGGTGGCTGGACCTTTTCGACGGTGGCGCTGCTGCGCTGGAATGGATTGTCAGGCATGTAATTTGAAGGTCAGCGTAACGGCTATGATTTGCACTGTATGTACGGTGACGCACGGAAGAGTGCCTCATCAACGGGCAGAATGCAGGTACGGCTGGACAGCTCTGTCCGCCAAGTATCAAAACAACAAGCGCGCCGCCAGGCGCCCGCCAATATCACTAAAACCAAAGGAAAACCACATGAATGCTCCTGCCTCTTCCGTCCAAAAACACACTCTCCATCCGCTGCTCATCGCGGCCGCCATCGCCGTCGTGCTGTTTTGCGCCGTCGGCATCGCCGCGATGATGGGCGTGCTGCCCTCTTCGATCGGCGGCAACCACAATGGCGCACTGAGCGCCTCCGACCAGGCCGCCGTGGACTCTTCGTCGAACGCGGCCGCGGTGCAAGGGCCGAATGCGCCGGCGGCGGCAATGGCGCCCGAACCCGCGCCGGCGAGCATGCCGGTGGCCGACAATACGCCGCCGCCCGAGCATGTCTGCCACAGCTGCGGCGTGGTGGAATCGGTGCATGAAATCACCACCCGCGCTGCCGGCAGCGGCGTCGGCGCGGCCGGCGGCGCGGTCGTCGGCGGCTTGCTCGGCAACCAGGTCGGCAGCGGCAACGGCCGTTCGCTGGCCACCATCGCCGGCGCCATCGGCGGCGCCGTCGCCGGCAACCAAATCGAAGGCAAGGTCAACGCCAAGCACAGCTACAACGTGACGGTCCGCCTGGAAGACGGCAAGGTGCGCACTTTCCACCAAAGCTCGCCGGACTGGCGCTCGGGCGACCATGTCCGCATCGTCAACGGCGAGCTGCGCTCCAACGGATAAAACGGATAATTAAGCCCTGCTGCGGCTTAATAATTCTGCTGCTAAATGCCCTGCTCTGGCCCTGCTCTGGTCGGCAGGGAATTTTCATTTTGGCAATGTGCGACAACGAACGGAAGTAAAAACGAACAGACTCGACAATGACTTCACGCCGAGCCTGCCGGCGATAACTTCTGATGAGAGGTCGGGGATGAAAAAAACTATGTGGATAGGTATTTTGACCGCTGGCGCTGTGCTTACCGCAATGGGATTCGAGGTCGCCGGCGCCAATGCGACCGATGGCGCCGCCTATGGCGCTACCGCGCCGGCGCTGGCGGTCATGCTGTTGCTGACCAGCGGCATGCTGTGCTGCATGCTGGGCGCGGTCGGCTTGAGCGGTCTGATGGGCTGGATTCCCGGCCTGGAAAAAACCGCCGAAACCAAACCGTTGTCGCGCATTGAATAATTGCAAAAACTGCAGCCTGTGTTCGGCAACGTACAGAAGCGCCCGGCAGTCGTCACGATAATGGATTCCATGATGTCAGCGTTGGCCGGCCCCCGCCAGAAACGCCATCGATATCGGCCCCGATTGCATCCCTGACCAGGCCCTGCCGCGTCACCGTTGTCGTCGCCCACAACACTACTACCTCAGAGGTCACATCATGCTTTATACAATCGCCGTAGTACTTATCATCCTTTGGCTGCTGGGCCTGGTTACTTCCTACACCATCGGCGGCTTCATCCATATCCTGCTGGTCGTGGCCGTGATCATGATCCTGCTGCGCCTGATCAGCGGACGAGGTCTCTAGATATTGCCCGGTATTGCCCGGCCTTCTGGCCGTCAGA
>DASYLQ010000228.1:0-3224 GCA_036009485.1 Janthinobacterium sp. | reverse complement strand
CCTGCGCATAGATCAGCAATGTGGCGCCGTCGCGGCCGGCCGCCGCCGTCGCCGCGCGCAAGTCGTCGGCATAGCGTTTCACGACCTTCTTGCTGGGGCCGCTGACGAAAGTGCATTCGGCGTGCTTCGCGGCGAAGGCGGTGCCGCGCGGCGAGGTGCCGGCCTGGTATAGCAGCGGCGTGCGCTGCGGCGACGGTTCGCACAGGTGAAAGCCGGGCACCTCGTAAAAGCGGCCGCGGTGATTGATGGCATGCACCCGGGCCGGGTCGGCGTAGACGCCGCTGGCCTTGTCGTTGACGACGGCATCCTCGTCCCAGCTTTTTTCCCACAGCTTGTAGACCACGTCCAGGTATTCGTCGGCCAGGTCGTAGCGTTCGTCGTGGCCGAGTTGCTGTTTCAGGCCGAGATTGCGCGCCGCGCTGTCGAGATAGCCGGTGACGATATTCCAGCCGATGCGGCCGCGGCTCAGGTGGTCCAGCGTCGACATGCGCCGGGCGAAGGTGTAGGGATGTTCATAGGGCAGCGCGCAGGTGACGCCGAAACCCAGGTGTTCGGTGGCTTGCGCCATCAGCGGCACCAGGGCCAGCGGATCGTTCAGCGGCACTTGCACGCCATGGCGCAGGGCGGCGCCGGCGTCGCCCTGGTAGACGTCGTAGGCGCCCAGCACGTCGGCCAGGAAGAGGGCGTCGAAACCGCCTTTTTCCAGCAGGCGCGCCAGCTCGATCCAGTGCCGCGCATCGGTGTAGCGATGGCCCTGGTCGCGCGCATGGGTCCACAAGCCGGGCGACTGGTGGCTTATGGTGTTCATCTGGAAGGCGTTGAAGCGTATGGTCTTGCGCGAGGTCGTCATGGCGTGTTTATTTGGCGCTTGGCGGCGCCTGCTGAAAATCGGGCTTGGCAAAATCGGGAAAGTTCGTCCCGGCGAGGAATTCGCGCGAGCGGTAGGCCGCTTCCAGGTCGCGCACCCAGGGCTTGCCTTTGTCGGCGCTGCGGATCGCCACCAGGTTTTGGTAGTTCAGGGGAGCGCAATGGGTGCTGGTCATGTCCGGCTCCGCTCAGGAATACGCAGTCGGTTCCGGCACGCTGCCGTCCAGCGCGTAGCGGCCGAGATCGCGCAATTTGTAGTCGATCGGGTCGTGCAGCGTGTGCACGCGGGCGTTGCGCCAGAAGCGGTCGTAGCCATAGCGTTGCGAGGTCGCGCGCGCGCCCATCAGCTCGAACATCTGGTTGCTGATGTCGACCCCGGCCCGGTGCGCCAGGCATTTCGCGGTGGCCACCGCGATGGCGACGTCGCCGCGATCCTGTGCGGTGATCAGCGCGCCCTTGCGGTAGACCTTTTCCAACGTCTCGGCGGCGCGGTCGGCCAGTGCTTCGGCCGGCGCCAGCAACAGATACAGCTCGCCGTAGCGGTGCTGGATGAAGGGATCGTCGCCGGCCTTGCCCACGCCCGAGGCGAACCAGGCGCGCGCTTCGTTGCGGGTGTAATCGACGGCGGTGTCGAAGGCGCCCTGGCCGATGCCGAGGTAGAGATTGGCCATGATCAGTTGCGCCACCTGCGAGCGCAAGGTCGCCTGCGGCGTCGCGACCACGCCGGGCGCCTGCAATACCAACGCCCGCGGCAGGTGCACCTGGCTGAAATGGACATTCCCGCTGTCGGTCTGGCGCTGGCCGAAGGCATCCCAGTCCGGCTCGACGCGCACGCCTTGCCCGGCGCTCGGCACGACGCCGATCAGCGCGCTTTGCGACGCTTCGTCCCAGGCGGAAATCGTCAGCCAGTCGGCGCCGACGGAGCCCGATGAAAAGCTCTTGATGCCGTCGATGAGGTAGCCGTCCGCGCTCGCCGTGGCGCTGGTGCGGCGGTCCAGCGGGTTCAGCGCATTGCCCCAGAACAGGCGCTTTTCCACCGTTTCCGCGTACAGGCTGCGCTGCTGCCGGGCGTCGCCATACAGTGCGATGCCGGCCAACTGCAAGTGATGGAAGCCGAAGACGTGGGCCAGCGCGCTGTCGGCCCGGGCCAGGATGCGGATGACTTGACAGATGGTGGGCCCGGTGGCGCCCTGGCCGCCGAATTCGGCGGGGATGGACAAGGTCAGCAAGCCGGAGTCGCGTATCCATGCGCGCTCCGCGGCGGCATGGCCACCGGCCTGGTCGCGCGCCGCCGCGTTCGCCGCCAGGCGTTCGGCCAGCGCGGCGGCGATCTGCAGCGGGCCGGCCGCAGCGGCGGCCTGTTGTTCCTGGACGGGGACGGGTGAGCGCAGGTGGGTTGTGGACATGAAGGCGGCTTGAATAAAAGATCGACAAGCCAGTATTGCACCGCCCGCCGCGGCGCGTACACGAAGATATCCGCCTTTGCTTATGCGGAAAATGCTATCGGGGCGGCTTCCCGCGTTCCAAGTTGGGACTTAACGCCAATATTAAAAAACAAATATAAAAGCGCAAAATTATTCGTTTCGAT
This sequence comes from Janthinobacterium sp., assembly GCA_036009485.1. Classification (GTDB taxonomy): domain Bacteria; phylum Pseudomonadota; class Gammaproteobacteria; order Burkholderiales; family Burkholderiaceae_D; genus Janthinobacterium. The sequence continues at coordinate 769 of DASYLQ010000228.1, read as the reverse complement.
TTCTAGGCGGCAGGCTTAATGTGTTGTCGAGTTTCCCTTTATTCGGACCACAGACCATGAGCATCTTATTGTTGGGCGGCAGCCCGTCGCTGCCATCGAGTTCCAGCCGCCTGCTGCTGCATATCGGCGACAAGCTGGCCTTGCAGGGGCATCGCCACAGCAAGCTGCAAGTGCGCGACTTGCCGGCCCAGGCGCTGCTGCACGCGGACTTCAGCGATCCCGCGCTGAAGCGCGCGCTGGCCCTGGTGGCCGAGGCCGATGCTGTGGTGATCTCGACGCCGGTCTACAAGGCAGCCTATACCGGCTTGCTGAAGGCTTTCCTCGACTTGCTGCCGCAGGATGGCCTGGCCGGCAAGCTGGTGCTGCCGATCGCCACCGGCGGCAGCCAGTCGCACATGCTGGCGCTTGACTATGCGCTGCGCCCGGTGCTGGCGGCCTTGTCGGCGCGGCATGTCTTGGCCAGCATCTACGCCACGCCGGACCAGCTCAACTGGGACGCCGACGCCGGCCTGACCCTGGCGCCGCCGATCGCCGCGCGCGTCGCCTGCGGCGTGGAAGACTTGTCGGCGGCCCTGTTTGCGCTGCCTGCGCGGCGCAACAGGGTATTCATCGACGCCGTGGCCGCCCCTGCCGGCCTGGCCGGCGCGCCGCCGCCCAGCCGTTCGCTGAAGGATCACCCGTACACGCAAAACAGCCATCCCGGCTGAGCATTTTCAGGAAACCGCCGCATGAGTTTGCAGCACGATTTTATGTTTGCCAGCCCGAAGTT
>DASYLQ010000227.1:0-14815 GCA_036009485.1 Janthinobacterium sp. | reverse complement strand
AACCGGCGGCGCCCGAACACCATCCCGGCAAGGCTGCATCGGCCCCGCGCGGCACCGACGCCGGCGTGGCGGCGGTGGCGATCCGCGCGCTCTCCTTCGCCTATGCCGAGGGCCAGACCGTGCTGCACGAGCTGTCGCTGGAGATACCGCAGGGGGCCTTCTTCGGCATCGTCGGGCATACCGGCAGCGGCAAGTCGACCCTGCTGTCGCTGCTGCTGCGCTTTTACCCGGCGCCGCACGGCAGCATACGCATCCACGGCGTGGCGCTGGACGACATCGACAATGCGCATTTCCGCGCCGACGTCGGCCTGGTGCCGCAGGACCCTTTCCTGCTGGCGGCGTCGGCGCGCGACAATATCGCCATGGGCCGCGCCTACACCCAGGCGCAGATCGAGACGGCGGCGCGCGCCGCCCATGCGCACGACTTCATCATGGCGCTGGAGGATGGCTACGACACGCCGCTGGGCGAAGGCGGCTCGCGCCTGTCGACCGGGCAAAAGCAGTTGATCGCCATCGCCCGCGCGCTGGCCGGACAGCCGCGCATCCTGCTGCTGGATGAAGCGACCTCGCACATCGATAGCCAGACCGAACAGATCGTGCAGACGGCGCTGGACGAGCTGCGCGGCCGCGTCACCGTGATCGCCATCGCGCACCGGCTCTCGACCATCCGCGACGCCGACCGCATCGTCGTGCTGAACCACGGCCGCATCGCCGAAGCCGGCGATCACGAAGCGCTGATGCGCATAACCGGCGGCCTGTACCAGCGGCTGTATCTGCTGCAGCAACTGGCCCAGTAATGAGGATGCGGCCGCCCAGCCGGGGCGCCGCTCGCAGGCGAAAGCGGCCAATAAATTGCGCCGCCTCAGCTGCGGAAAACGGTTGCCGGGATCACGAAATCGTCAAAATTATAAAATTAATATTGCAACAAAACGACAGTTAGACCGCCATATCGCCTCCATCCGGCGCCTGGCTGCCGCATTTCTCCACATTCCAGACAAAGACAGGGTTTTCCCATCTGCAACAAGAATATAATTTATTTGCGTACTTCCATAGCAAAACAATGCCGTTCAACCAAGGGGCATCACATTGGCAAGTTTGCTGAATTTGTCATTCATGCGCCGTTGCCGATCGGGCCGATCCCTGCTGGCCGCGCTGTGCCTGATGCCGCAGTTGGCGGCGGCGCAATCGCCGCTCGATCCGCGCATCGCCGAGCTGCGCGAACTGTCGCGCTTCTTGCCGGACAAGGCGCTGGTCCAGCTGCAGCAGATCGAGCGCGAGGCGCGCAAGGCGCCGCTGCAGACGCGCGCCGAATTCGTGACGCAATTGAGCATCGCCCAGATGCGCATCGGGCGCAACGACATCGCCCTGCAACTGGCCGAGGAAGCGCTGGCCGAAGGCCGCATGCACAAGAACGATATCGTGCTGGCCAAGGCCTTGCTGACCAAGGCCTACGTGTTGTCGGCGCTGACCGAGCGCGCCGCCTCGCATGAACTGGCTTACCAGGCCGAAAGGCTGGCGAATGCCACCGACGACCTGTTTTTGCGCGGCATGGCGACCATCACATCGGGTGAGTCGCGCGCCGAGGAAGGCAATTTCCCCGCCGCGCTGATCAAGCTGCACGCGGCGGTGGACCTGGCGCGCCAGTCCGGCTCGCAACTGCTGCTGGCTGCCGCCCTGAATGCCCTGGCGCGGCTGTACGACAGCATGAAGGAATACAAGAAGGGCTTCGAGACTCTCGACGAAGCGCTGGCGGTGGCCAGGACGCTGCAGTCGCCCGGCCGCCTGGCCACCGCCAAGAATACCGAGTACATTCTGGCTATCGATGCGCACCAGCCGAAGCGGGCGCTGGAAGCCTTGCTGGTGGCGCTGGCGATCGAACAAGAACTGGGCGCACAGCAGATGATCGGCCAGACCCTGGTCAACCTGTCCGACAGCTATCTGCAGGAACACGACTACGCCAGGACGCTGAGCTTCGCCAACCAGGCGATCCAGGCCGCCAGGGTCAGCAACGACGTCCGCATCGAAGCGGTCGCCCGCGTGAATATCGGCATGGCCTACCTCGGCATGGGGCGTGTCGCGGAAGGCAAGAAAAGCTTCGCAGCCGGCCTGACCTACTATGAAAAAGCCAACAACAAGCCGGAGTTGCAGGAGCTGATGCTCGATTACGGTTCGGCGCTGGAGCGCGCCGGCGACTTGGCCGGCGCCATCGCCGCCTACCACCGCGAGCGCGAGATTTCCAATGAACTATTCGAAAAACAGCGGCAGAAATCCGTCTACGAACTGCAGGAAAAATACGAGGCTGAAAAGAAGCAGCGCCAGATCGAGTTGCTGAGCCGGGAAAACCAGGTGAAGAGTACCGAGATCGACAACCGCCGCCTGCAGCAGCGCGTCTGGTGGCTGCTGGCCGTGGTGTTCGCGCTGGCGGCGGCGGTTGTCGGCCTGTTGTACCGCAAGGTGCGCCAGACCAACGCCCAGCTGGAAGTAAAGAACCTGGAGCTGAAGCAGCAAAGTTCGCGCGACCCGCTGACGGCGCTGTACAACCGCCGCCACTTCCAGGAATTCATGCGCCAGCATCGGCAGGTCGAAAAGCACGGCGCCGGCGCCTCGGGCGAAGACATCGTCGGCGCCCTCTTCCTGCTCGACGTGGACCATTTCAAGCACGTCAACGACAGCCATGGCCATGCCGCCGGCGACGCCGTGCTGAAGATGATCGCCGAAAACCTCGGCGTGCTGCTGCGCGAGACCGACATGATCGTGCGCTGGGGCGGCGAGGAATTCCTCGCCTTCCTGCCGGCGATCCCGCGCAGCGGCGTCGACGAAATCGCCAGGCGCATCCTCAACGGCATCTCGGCGCAAAGCATCGCCTACCAGGGCCGCGAACTGTCGGTCAACGTCTCGGTCGGCTTCGCGCCCTTCCCGCTGGTCCCGGCCGGTACCCCGCTGTCGTGGGAGCGCGCGGTCAACCTGGTCGACATGGCGCTCTACCTGGCCAAGGCGCACGGCCGCAACCGCGCATATGGGGTGCGCGGCTTCGACAATATCGGGCACACTTCGATGGAAGTGATCGAACAAGACCTGGAACGGGCCTGGCGCGCCGGCTTCGTCGACCCCAGCGTGGTGCTGGGCGGGGCGCCGGAAACGCCGCCGCCGGAACCGCTGGGCAGGCAGCCTGCGGCGCCCAGCAACGTGGTCGAACTGAAGATCAAGAGCGCCGGAAATTAAGGGCTGGCTTATGGGCTGGCTTATGGACTATTTTTGCGCTCTTCCCGCGCCGATTCCTGCGCCGATTCCTGGATTTTCTGGCCGGCCTGTTGCATTTTTTGGCCGACCTTTTGCCTGGCTTCGTTCAACTTGACGCCGGCGTCTTCGCTGGCCTTGTCCATCTTTTCGCTGCCGACCCTGGCCGCCTTGTCCAGTTCGTCGCGCGCCTTGGTGGTGGCATTGCCCAGCTCGACGCTGGCCTTGGCGGTGGCCTGGTCGAGCTGGCGTCCGGCCTGCTCGGCCGGCCCGGCGCCGCTGTCATCCTTTTTCTGGCAAGCCGCCAGCGCGGCCAGCATCAGGCCGGCGACTATGATAGCGCTGAATTTTTTATTGGTTTTCATGATGGTTTCTCCATGCCGTTTTATAAGGGGGAGCTAAGCGATAAGGGGGCTAAGCGAAGGCAAGACTACGCTTGTTTTCCCTGCATGAACGTTCGCAACAGCACATAAGGCCGCCAATCGCCATGGACAGCGCTCAGCGCGGCGCTTCCAGCAAGGTCGCTTCCAGCAGTTTCGACAGGGATACGCGCAGCGCGGCGATGCGTTGCGCCAATTCCGGCCGCTTCAGCTTCTCGGCGGCGGCCAGGCGGTTTTCAAGACAGACCCGCTCTTGCCGGCTCAGGCAGGCGTCGGCTTCGTCGAGCAGGGCGGCGCCGCGCCTGAGCTCTATCCGGTCGCGCAGCGCGCGCGTCTGCTCATCCTCGTCCCAGTTGCGGGTGAATGCGGCCAGGCGGGCCAGCGCCTTGTCGAAGGCCGCCGCCTGCAACTGGGCATCGACCGCGGCCGCGGCGGCACTCCAGGCCCTGGCGCGCTCGCGTTTTTTGTCGCATGCGGGCGCCGCTGCGCGCAGCGCATTCTGCAGGCGCGTCACTTGCGCCGGCGTCGCCCGGGCCGATTTCAGCGCCGCCAGGGCGCTGCGCGCCTCGACCATCCTGCAACGTTCCACCAGCGCCAGCCCTTGCTCGACCTGGGCAGCGAATTGTTTTTCGGGCGAGCGCGGCTTGGCGAACAGCCAGATCGCGGCCAGTACCATGGCCACCATCAGCCAGGTGCGCTTGCGGATGGGCTGCGGGCCGGGCGGCAACGCCGGGCGATACGCGAATTCCGGTTCCAGTTCGGGAATGCTGATCGGCTTGCGGCCGAAATTCAGTGTGAACTTCGGCTGCGGCGCTTGCGGCGCCGGCGCCTTCTCCAGGTCGACCTTCGGCGCGGCGGCTTCGGCCGCGAACGGCAGCGGCAACGGCGCCGGCTGCGGCTGCGGCGGCTGTTGCTCTTGCTGTACCGGCCCGGCTTGCTGCCGCGCGCCGCAAAACGGACAAAATGCCACCTGGCGCGGAAAACCGCGGCGGCAGGCTTCATTCACGCATGGCACCATCTTGTCATCCGCCACAGCCGAACCTTGTCGTCAGATGGCGCCAGCGCCTGCGGCGCGCCGGCGCCGAAGTTTTCCGCCGCCTCATTGCGGATCGGGAATGTCGTGGTCCGGGTCGGGAATCGCGGCCTGGAACAGCGGCGCCAGTTCGGCCATCTCGCCGGCCGGCTTCCACTGGTCGACGCGCGGCACCCAGCGCATATTCCACACCTTGGTGGCCGGGCCGACTTCGCCGCGGGCGATCTTCAGCGCCAGCTCCTCGCTGGAATACGGCCCCAGCTGGGTCTTGTCGAGGAAGACCTTGTAAGCCGCCCCGGCCAGCGGGACGGCGCGCGGCGCCGCGCAGAACAGCTGCGCCGCCAGCGCCTCGCTGGCCAGGTAATCGGCCAGCGGCACGCGCTTGTCGACCGCGTGCGCCACTTCCCAGCTGTAGGCGTCGCTGGCCGAATCGGCCACCGTTTCGCTCCACGCGCCCAGGCTGTCGAGGGCGCGCCCGAGCATCGCCGCCGAGACAGCCGGGTTGAGCGCACACGCCCGCTTCAGCCATTCCTCGTACAGGCGTTTGGCGGTGATGGTCGGCAGCGACGGCGCCGGCAGTTGCGCGCCGGTTTCGTCGACTTCCAGCCTCGGCTGGTAGACGCGCTGCTGGTAATGGCGCATCAGCGCCGCCAGCAGCAGCATCTGGTGCGGGCCGACGCCGGCCAGGCGCTGCCGCACGGCGGCCATCACGCGGTCGCGGTAATACGGCTGCAGGCCGTTCGAGCGGATCGAGTATTCATTGCCGATCTGTAGCCACTCGCCCGATCCCGGCTCGACTTCGAACAGGTATTGTCCGCGCGGCTGGAACGAGGCTTCGCGGTCGGCCAGGTCCGGCTTGCGCTTGATGACGCCCAGCGCCACCGCCTGCAGAAAATATTCGTAATCGTCGGCCAGGCGGTTCAACTCGTCCATCGACGGCGCGATCGGATGGCGGAAGCGGGTCGAGTCGAAATGCAGGTGGGTGGGAATCTTCGGGTTTTCGATCTGGTACGAGGTACGCCAGGTCGGCAAGCCGCGCAGCACCGTCATCGGATAGCCGGACAGTTCGATATAGCAGACCGCCTTGCCGCCTATGCCGGTATTGACGATGCTGACCAGGTCGCCGTTGAAGGAACCGGTCGGCGCGGCGGCGCGGATCTCCGCTTCCAGCTTGCGCCAGGCGTTGACGTCGCCGACGCCGATGAAGCACTTGAACTGGTCGGCGTTGGGCGTGAATTCGGCGCTGAAGCGGGCATTAATCCACGGCATGGCGCTGCGTATCCATTCATTGAAGATGCGCTGGCGCTCCTGCGGCGACATGGCCGACAGCCGCTCCAGCAGCGGATCGGCGGGGGCGGCGTCGGCCAGCTGTTGCGCGCTGAGCTGGGTCCGGGCGCGGCGGAACAGTTTCAGCAGCAGGCTGGAACGCAGCTTTTCCTCGCCCAGTTGCGGGAACAGGCGCGCCGAACCGCCGAATTCCAGCAGCACCTCTTCGCTCCAGGCGCTGATATCGCCGCTCAGGCGGACCGGATCCGGCAGCGTATCGCTGGCCAGTTTCATATACGTCGCGTGCTCGTGGAGGGCGTCGGCGCGCAGCTGGGCGATGCGCTGGTCGACCGCCGCCAGCATCGCCTCGACGCTGCGCCGGCCCTCCTGGAATTCGCCGGCGATGCCGCTCCATACCGGCTGGCCATGCTCGTCGACCGACTCGGCGTCGCCGAGCCAGGAAGACATGGCGCGCAGCACCTCGACCGCCTGGCCGGAGGCCACCGCCAGCAGGTGGAAGCGCAGGTAGTCGGCGATGTCGCGCTTCAGGTGCGCCATCACTTCGCGCGCCTGGGCGTCGCGGCCCATCCATTTGGCGGCGGCCTGCGACAGGTTATTCAGCGATTCCTCGACCTGGCGCGTGCGTAGCGCGTCGCGGATGTCGCGGTAGCGCTTGCCGTTGCGCTGCATCTGCGGCAGGTCGCGCTGCTGGATGCGCGCCTTGATCTGTTCCAGCAGCGACAGCACGAACTCCAGGCCGCCCTGCTTGCGGTCGTCGAGCAGCGCATACAGCCTGGCGCGCGCGCCCCCCTTCAGGCGCAGCAGCAGTTCGATGGTGTGGCGCTTGATGCGGTCTTCGCTGGTCTCGGCGCTGGCGCCGGCTTCGCGGATGGCGTCGCGCTCCAGCAGCGGCAGCAATTCGGCGACCTTTTCGCGCCAGACCTTCAATTCGTAGGCGCCCATGATGCGGTCGATTTCCAGCTGCACCTTGCTTTCGACCCGTTCCAGCAGCGAGCGCTCGTCCTTGTCCATCAACAGCATGTCGGTCAAGCCGTACTCCTGGAACGGCGTGACATCCACCGTGCCCTTCCTGAAGTCGGGGAAGGTGTCGAAGGGATGCTCGCCCATCGCCATCTGCTCGCGCATGAAGACGTCGCGCTCCTGGTCGGCGGCGCGGCGCGCCGGCGTGCCGTCCGTGTTCAGCAAGCCGAAAAAGGCCTTCACCATCAGCGCCGACAATTCATAGGCGCGGATATCGTCGCGCAGGCTTTGCTGGGTATCCAGCACGGCCTGGCCGAAGGCCGAATATACCTTCGAATACGACAGGCGCATGTCGCCGAAGCGCTGTTCCGGCACGCGCGGATTGAAGGGCCCGAGCTTGTGCTGCTGCTGGTTGACCGCCACCGAGCGCTTGCGGTTGGCGAAATCGGCCGAGGCGAAATCCTCGAACAGCGAGTCGGCCACCATCTGGTAGACGTCCTTGATGTCTTGCGTGGCCTTGTTGGCCAGGTTCGCCGTGTCGACGAAATACACGTCGTCGAAGGGCCCGCCCTTGCCGGTCAGGCTGTCCGGCTCGGCCCACTGGACTTGCGCGTTCATGTCGCGCATCGCCGTTTCCAGCTCCATCAGCGTGGCGTAGGCATTGGCCTCGGTACGCTCCTTGTTGGCCCTGGCGTAGCCGGACGGCAGGAACATCACCAGGTCGACCTGGCTGTCGGCCACTTCCTGGCGGGCGATGGCCTTGGCGATCCAGCCCAGGTCGAGCGCGCTGCCGGCGCCGGTGCCGCCGGCGTTGGAGGCGATGACGACGATGCGGAATTTCGCGGTGTCCACCTGCAGGCCGAGGCGTTGGTAGTTTTCTTTGCGCTCGTTGCCGGCGTTGCTGCTCAAGAAATTCAGCGCGCTCTTGATGCGCCCGCGCAGTTTCGGATATTTGTCGAACAGGTAGAGCCTGGCCACGGCGCGGATCTGGCCGGCGCCCTTGGACGGGTCGATGCCGAGCGAGCGCAGTTTCTTGGGCCGCAAGGGCATCCATTTTTCAATCAGCGGGAAGCGCGCCAGGCTGTCGTCGGATTCGTGATATTGCGGCAGGTCGAGGAATTCCACCAGGCGTTCCTCGTCGCTGAGGCGCACCAGCTCATACCACGGGTCGCTGCGCTGCGACTTGCCCTCGTCGATGACGGCGCCGCCGTCCAGGTCGACGTGCAGGAAGCGCGCCACCGGGAACTGGGCGATGGCGTCGACCCGGGTCGGGTGGTGGCGGTTCCATACTTCCGACAGGATGCGCCGGCGGATGCGCATCATCACTTCCATGCCGGTGCCGCCGGCGCCGATGAACAGCGTCGGGCGCAGGTCGACCTTGAGCTCCGCCTTTTTGTCGCCGCCGATAGGGGGAAATTCTGCCATGGTGATCTTTCGCTTGGAAACGGTGAGGCGCGCTTAGCGGCGGCCGACCAGCAAGGCGCCGGCCAGGGACAGGATGCCGACCAGTACCAGGGTGCCGGTGATGGCCAGGTTGAGGAATCTGCTGGCGTTGATGATCGCCAGCACCGCCGCCGCGCTGACGAACGAGAGGCCGACGAACAGCAGCCAGCCGGCCGAACCGGCCGCCGACGGCGCCACCCGCCGCACCACCAGGTGGTGGGTGTAGGCGTTGCGCGCGACGAAAAAGATCGTCATCAGCACGACGAAGACGCCGCCGCCGATGGCCAGTTCGCGCGCCGAGGTATCCGTCGCCGGCGCGCCCTCGGCCGGGACGATTTCCATCGGCGCGGAAGCCGCCGCGGTGGAACTGGCGGAACCGGGCGCGGCGGCGCCGGCCGGCGGCGGCGTCGTCGACAGGCCAGGCTGGTCGGCCGGTGCGCCGGCCGGCCGGGCGCCGTTCCCCGGCACCTTGAAGCCGGGATCGGTATTCGCCTGGGCCAGTTGAAGTGGCGCGGATGTGCTGTCTTTCTGCATGAAGATTCCTCGAGAATTCATCGGCCCAGCCGGATTTGCGCGCCCTCGCGCAAATTCACCAGTGTATTGCCAAACAAGGTGGTTTTCAATTCGCCGACCTTGTCGCCGGTCTTATCGTACAGCGGATGGACGGCGCCGGCGCGCGTCGTCAGCGTGCGCAGTTCGCCGTCGACGGTGAGGCGCACCTGGCGCGGCCGCAGCAGCGCGAACAGCAAGCCGCCCAGCAACGCCAGCAGGGCCAGCACGGCGCCTATCAGGACCAGCAGCGGCATCAGGCCGAAATGCACGCGCACCTCGAGCGGCAGCACGGCCACCGAACCCTGCACCTCGGCCGGCGGCACGAAGATATCCGGCATCGGATCGCCCGGGAACAGCGCCTCCATGCGTTGCCGGAAAGCCGCCGACAGTTCCAGCGTCTGGTGGCTGAGGCGGAGTTCTATCTTGCCCGGCATCACATACGCCGAGCCGGCCGCGGCGATCGCCTGCGCCGACCATTTTCCCGGCAATTGCGCCACCGGCAATTGCATCACCGAGGCCAGCGGCGCGCCCTTGCCAGGCGCCAGCCCGGTCACGCGCTCGCTACCGAGGCGGATCGGCTTTTCCTCGCCGGCCAGGGTCGAGCGCGCGGCCAGGGCGGCGCCGGCGATGGTATAGGGATAGATGTTATTTTCCAGGATCCAGTGGATAGCCGCCGCCGGCGCGCGCGCGTCCGCTTCGACGTCCGCGTGCAGGATGCCGGCGCCGGCGGCGCCGGCGGGCGCCATCGAAAACCTCACGCCGGGTGCATTCTCGACCTTCACCGGCGCCAGGCGCACGGTGTCGCGGTCGAGCGGTTTCAGGCGCGCCGGCGGCTCGGTGATCACTTGCTGCAGCCGGCCCGAACGCAGCAGCGCATCGAGCTGGGCGGCGCCCTGCTCCTGGATCGCGAAGACGTAGACCATCAAGCCGCCGGCGCTGTAGTGCGCGCTCCTGACCGGCATCTTCAGCGGGAAGGCCAGCGCCTTCCTGATGTCGGCGCCGTTGTGGATCAAGGCATAAAACTCGCGGTTGCGGCGCGCCGTGGCCCGGTCGTTGTTCGGGCTGTTCTTATTATTCGTGAACAACCACACCAGGCCCGGTTTGCGATCGAGCGCCGTGCCGATGGCGGCGCCGACGGCCTCCTTTAAATCGGTGTCGGCGTAGGCCGCGCTGCCGGGCTTCCTGGCCGTTTCCAGGCCCGCCAGCGCGGCGTCGACCTTGCCCCGCTCGGTCTTTGGATCGACCTTCAGCGCCAGCAGCGCCTTCGGCGACGGCGCGCCGGGCAAGGCCTGGTTGAACGAAGCCAGCACCATGGCGTCGCCGGCCCGGGTGGCGGCCATGACCAGTTCCGCCACCAGCGGCTTGTACTGCGACGCCGGGTCGCTGTAGAAGGGCTCCATCCAGCCCGAATTCTGCACCAGGAAGACATGCGAGACTGGCAAGGGCAAGGGCGACGGCGGCGCAGGCACGGCGGCGGGGACCGCCACCGTTGCCAGGGACAGGACCAGCAGCGCCGATGGCGTCACGACGGCGCTTTCAGGCGCCAGCCGCGAATCTGGTTCCAGTCCGGATGGTGCAACCACAGGCAACCGTCGTAGACAAAGGGCAGGCATTCGGCCGGCCGCGCCAGGCGGACGATTGCATCGAGCGGCACATTGCGCTGGCCTATCCATTCGACATAGGTCTTTTGGATCACCAGGCTGTCCAGCGCCGACTCGACCCGGCCGGTATATTTATCGAAACGCAGCACCAGGCCGGCCGGCCGGTGGCGCAAGCCGTTGAAGTTCTGCAGCAGCGGCAGCACCAGCGATTCATTCTCGTTCTGGTCTTCCACGGTTTCCGTATCCCAGGGATCGTTCAAGACCGGATGGCCGCGGCGGAACAGCAGGGTGCCGAAACCCAGGCGGGCGCCGGCGATGCCTTCCAGCTGCCCTTGGGCCACGCCCAGTTCGATGAAGGAATAGGCCTGGCCGTCGTGGCCGATCAGCCACAGGCGGCCGTCGCGGCTTTGCACCGGGCCGCCGAAATTCAGGCGCGGCGTCCAGCCGTCCGGCCAGGGCAGCCAGGCCGGGGCCGAACCGGGCAGCCAGGCCAGGTGGCCGGATGCGTGCAACCACATCAGCTTGCCGTCATAACTGAGCGGACGCGACCAGCCTTGCGCGGGAATGTCGCCGCCTTCGCAAGCCAGCACTTCCGGGTCGGCGCCATCGGCCCCGGCGCTCCACAGGCGGGTGCCGTCCGGCGCGTTGAACAGGCAGGCGATCCGCTTGCGCACGGCGCCGGGCGCGCTGGCCAGCGGCGCCAGCAATACCGGCTCGGTGCGATAGCTTTCGCCGACCGGATCGATCAGCAGGCGCACCAGGCCGGCAGCGGTCGGCACGATCGCCACTTCGCCGCGGCGGGCCGGCGGCGTAGCCGGCAGCCAGGCGTAATCGGCAGCCAGGAAAGCCAGCGCGGCGGCGCCCTGCTCCGGCGCCAGCACATGCCACAGGCGGGCGTTCGGGTCCCAGTATTGCAGCACGTTGCGGGTGTAGGCCAGGGCCAGCAGGCGCTGCGCCGCGAAGCCGAAACTGGCGGCGGCGAAGACGCAGACGGAATTCGGCGCGGCCGGCAGGGTCAGGTCGGGTTTCAGCGGCGCGCCGGCGGGACGGCGTTCGATGCCGGCGGCGAGCGCCAGCGCCGTCACCGGCAGCCCTTGCGGCACGTGTTTCGGCAGCGCCTGTTCGGCCGCCGCGCCCCACCATTCCGGCTGGACTTGCGCCGGCGCCTGCAGCTCCGGCGCAAAGCTGGCCAGCGCTTGGCCGCAATCCGGGCAAAAAGCGAAACCTTCGGGATAGATGGCGGAATGGGAACAGGCCGACGGCAGCGAGGCGCCGAGCAGCTGGGCGACGTCGGCAAGCCGGCTGCGCGCCTGGCCCTGCCAGTCGACAGGCCCGAGACCGCTACTGCTGTTCAATTCAAACTGGCCGCTGTGTTCATCCTCCAGCCAGACACTGCGCGCCGTTTCCCATCTATATGCCATAACTCGATCCGGATCGGTGGGCCTGCCGCATTATCAAACCCAGTTGGTCATCCAATAATAGTCCATCTTATAGCATAGGCGAACATAGTCGAGCACAGGACGCGCTGCAGACGCACGCCGCGGCGCGCCCGGGCATGGCCTGGCGCACAAAAAAACGCCCGTATGGACGGGCGTTTTCTGTGTTGCCGTATTGCGGGCAGCGTATTGCGGGCAGGACAAAGGGCAGAGCAAAGGGCGGCTCAGACCTGGCGCGCCTCCACTTTCGGCATCACCGAGCGCGGCACCAGTTCCGTTTCCGGGCATGAATCCATGGCGTTCGAATAGGTCAGCCAGCGCTTCAGGCTTTCCATGCGCCGGATGGTGATGCCCTTGCCGTTGATATAGCCGATCTGCTCGAAGTTGTCCGGGCTGGTGGTCAGTTTCGACACCGTCGGCGCGTTTTCGATCAGGCGGTCGTAGGCCTTGCGCGCCTTGTGTTCCCATTTCGCCAGCACCGGATCGTCGAAGCGGTTGCTTTCGAAATACACGGTAATGGTCCGGTCGTGATTGGCGAAACCGACGATGGCGGCGCCTTCGCGGATAGTCATCAATACATCTTCCTTGACGCCGGCCACCGGCACGAAGACGGCGGCCCTGCCATCCGCATCCGGCCGCTCCAGCGGTACATCCTGTCCCAATGAACTCATCGCAATTTCCCGGTTACGTTGCCGACTGTCTTTCTAAATAATACATTGCTCTACGGCACTGTACAAGCAATACCCTTCAGGCTGTTCATCCATGCGCTTTATAATGCGGCTGCCCTCACCACAAGTAGCGTTTTTGCCAAAATGATGTCCTCACCTACCCTGCCCGCCATTTCTCCGGCCAGCCGCTTCGGCGCGCTGGACGAAGCGGCCTTCGAACTCGCCGCGCGCAATGTGGCCGACTTGCTGGCCATGGCGATCGAACACGCGGCCGGGCAGCCGGCGCTGGTGGTCTGCGATACCCGCTGCGACCTGAACCGGGTGCTGACCGAAGCCTACCGCCGCGCCCTGCCGTCCGCGACCTTCATCGATTTCGACCAGGCGGGGCCGGAAGAAGTGCTGGCCGCGTTCGCCCTGCTGCCCGCCGGCAGCCTGACGGTGCTGATCCAGTCCACCAGCTTCCGCCTGGAAGCCTTCCGCATCCGCATCGAATTGTTCAAGCGCGGCCTGAAGGTGATCGAGCACGTCCACCTGTCGCGCATGCCGGGCGAGCAGGGTTTGTTCTATATCGAGTCGCTGGCCTACGACCGCGCCTATTACCGCGGCACCGGCCATGCGCTGAAGGCGCGCATCGACCGCGCCAGCCGCGGCCTGGTCGACAGCGGCGAGGGCGCGCGCCTGGTATTTGCCTCGCCTTTCGAATCGGCCAAGCTGAACATCGGCGATTACAGCGCGATGAACAATGTCGGCGGCCAGTTTCCGCTGGGCGAAGTGTTCACCGAGGCGCAAGACCTGGAAGCGGTCAGCGGCCGCGTGCGCATCTTCGTGTTCGGCGACACCGCCTTCATGGTGAACCGGCCGCAGCGGCCCATCACGCTGCTCATAGCCAAAGGCCGCGTCACCGGCGCGCTCGACGCCACGCCGGCTTTCGAGACCATGCTGGATATCATCCGCGCCCACGAAGGCGAGGTCTGGGTGCGCGAACTGGGCTTCGGCATGAACCGCGCATTTTCGCGCCAGCGCCTGGTCAACGACATCGGCACCTATGAGCGCATGTGCGGCATCCATCTGTCGCTGGGCGCCAAGCACGGCGTCTACGCCAAGCCGCAATTCAAGCGCAAGGATGCGCGCTACCACGTCGACATCTTCGCCGTCACCGAAGGCGTGTACCTCGACGATGAACGGGTTTACCAGGACGGCGCCTGGACGGTTTGAGCGCTGGATTCGTTACAGACGCTCTTGGAGTAAACAGCATTAGCGGCGTGCTGTCCGGCAAGTCATAATGCTATGATCCGCCATCGGCGTATCCCTTGAAAACACAGCAATGGGCTGGTCTCGTGCCGGCGAAGGAAGCAATCTTGACCACCACCTTTCTCGATCCCGACGATATCCGCACGCAGTTTTCGCATGCCATGTCGGAAATGTACCGGACCGAAGTGCCGCAATACGGCACGCTGCTGGAACTCGTCGCCGACGTCAACGCCGAGGTGCTGGCGGCCGATACGGCACTTAAGCCGCTGCTGGAACGGCGCGGCGAACTGGGACGGCTGGACCTGGAATACCACGGCGCCATCCGCCTCGGCACGGCGCGGGAATTGTTCACGATCCGCCGCGTGTTCGCCGTGATGGGCATGCACGCGGTCGGCTATTACGACCTGTCGGTGGCCGGCGTGCCGGTGCATTCGACCGCCTTCCGTCCGGTCGACGACGCGGCGCTGAAGCGCAATCCCTTCCGCGTTTTCACGTCGCTGCTGCGCCTGGAACTGATCGAGGACCAGGACTTGCGCGCGGAAGCCGCCGCCATACTCGCCGCCCGCGACATTTTCACGGCGCGCGCCCTCGAACTGGTCGAGGCTGCGGAACAACAGGGCGGCCTGACGCCGGCGCAGGCCGCCGAATTCGTCAAGGAGGCGCTGGAAACCTTCCGCTGGCACCGGCAGGCGACCGTCTCCAGCGCCACCTACCGGCGCCTGCACGACGCCCACCGCCTGATCGCCGACGTGGTCAGCTTCAAGGGGCCGCACATCAACCACCTGACCCCGCGCACGCTCGACATCGACGCCGTGCAGGCCGGCATGCCGCTGCGCGGCATCGCGCCCAAGGCCGTCATCGAAGGGCCGCCGCGGCGCGCCTGCCCCATCCTGCTGCGCCAGACCAGCTTCAAGGCGCTGGAAGAAAGCGTCGCTTTCAGCGACCAGCCAGCCGGCCATCCGGGCGG
>DASYLQ010000226.1:0-8026 GCA_036009485.1 Janthinobacterium sp. | reverse complement strand
GGCGCCTTTCGCCTACCGCGCCGATCTGGCGGCCCGGGTGCGGGGCCTGTTGCGCGCCATGACGCAGGCGGCCGCCGATTGGGCGCGCCGGTGAAGGCCCTGTCCCTGTATGCGCGCCAGGCGCTGCTGCCGCAGGGCTGGCGCGGCGACGTGCTACTGGAGTGGGACGACGGCGGCTACCTGAGCGCCGTCACGCCCGGCGCCGCCGCCTCGGCCGCCACGTCGGCAGGCGCCGAAAGCGCTGAATTCGTCCTGCCCGGCATGGTCAACCTGCATTCGCACAGCTTCCAGCGCGCGCTGGGCGGCTTGACGGAGAAGGCCGGCGACGGGCCGGACAGCTTCTGGACCTGGCGCGAGCTGATGTACCGCTTTGCGCGCAACATCACGCCCGAACATATCGAGGCGATCGCCGCGCAGCTGTTCAGCGAGTGCCTGCGCTACGGCTACACGGCGGTATGCGAGTTCCATTATGTGCAGCGCGCGCCGGACGGCGCTATGTACGCGCGGCCGGCGGAAACGGCCGAGCGCGTGATCGCGGCGGCCCGCAGCAGCGGCATCGGCATCAGCATGCTGCCGGTGCTGTACAGTTATTCGAGTTTCGGCGAAGCGGCCCTGAAGCCGGAGCAGGTCCGTTTCAAGACCGGCGTCGACGACGTCCTGAAGATCATCGAGGCGCTGGAACCGCTGCGCGACGGCCAGACCGAAGTCGGCGTGGCGCCGCATTCGCTGCGGGCGGCGTCGGTGGCGCAGATCAAGGAAGTGCTGGCGGTTTTGCAGGCGCAGCGCCCGGTGCATATCCACATCGCCGAACAGCAGCAGGAAGTGGCGCAGAGCCTGGCCTGGAGCGGCCGGCGGCCGGTGCAATGGCTGCTCGACCAGGTGGCGGTGGACAGGCGCTGGTGCCTGGTGCATGCGACCCACCTGCTGCCCGACGAGGCCGGCTTGCTGGCGGCCAGCGGCGCCGTGGTGGGGCTGTGCCCGAGCACCGAGGCGAACCTGGGCGACGGCCTGTTCCCGCTGCCCGGCTTCATTGCCGCCGGCGGCCGTTTCGGCATCGGCAGCGACAGCCATGTCTCGCACAGTGCGGTGGAGGAGTTGCGCTGGCTCGAGTATGGCCAGCGCCTGCGGCACCAGCGCCGCAACGTTGCCGCCTCGGCCGGCCAGCGCCATGTCGGCGACTTCCTGTGGAGTCAGGCGCTGGCCGGCGGGGCGCAGGCGTCGGGCCGCCAGGTCGGCGCGCTGGCGGCGGGCAGGCGCGCCGACTTGCTGGTGCTCGACGATGAACATCCCAACCTGTGCGGCATCGCGGTGGAGGACATCCTCGGCAGCTTTGTCTTTAACGGCAACGATAACCTGGTCAGGGATGTGCTGGCGGGCGGGCGGTGGGTGGTGCGTGGCCGGCGCCATGTGGCGCAAGAGGCGATCGCCGGGCGCTTCAAGCGCGCACTGGCCGAATTGCGGCGCTTCTGAGCATGGCGCGCCTGATCGCTTTCAAGGACTTGCCGGCGGCGCCGTGGAAAAACGGCGGCGGCAGCACCACCGAAATCATGGCCGCTCCCGCCGGCGCCGGCTTCGACGATTTCGACTGGCGCGTCAGCCTGGCGACCATTGCGCGCAGCGGCGCCTTTTCCGCCTTCCCCGGCATAGACCGCAGCCTGGCCCTGGTCGGCGGCGGCGTCGTGCTGGAGCTGGACGGCGCACGTGTCGAACTGGGCGCCGCCGCGCCGCCGCTGCGTTTCGCCGGCGAGACGCCGGTGTTCGCCACGGTCGAAGCGGCGAGCACCGACTTCAACGTGATGACGCGGCGCGGCCGCTGCCGCCATCGCTTGCGGCGGCTGGCCCTGCCGGCGTCGCTGGCGCGGCGCAGCGGGACGACCTTGCTGTTCCTGGCCGACGGCGAACAAGCCGTCGCGGCGGACGGCGCGGCTGAATTCAGGCTGCGGCGTTTCGACGCCCTGCTGCTCGATGGCGGCGACGCGGTGGAGTGGGACATCGCGGCGGCGCCCGGCACGAGTATTTTCGTGGTCGATTTTTTCACCGACGCGGCCGGCGCCGCCGTCGTCAACTAGCGGCGAGCCGGCCGCAAAACCGGGCAACGATCATGGCATCCTGGGACGTCCTTTACACCAATGTGAATCTGGCCACCATGAGCGGCGGCGCCTATGGCGAAATCCCTGACGGCGCCATCGCCGTCAGGGATGGCCGCATCGCCTGGCTCGGGCCGCGTCATGATTGCGCGGGCGGCGCGGATCTCGTCATCGACGGCCGGGGACACTGGCTGACGCCGGGCCTGATCGACTGCCACACCCACATCGTCCACGCCGGCAACCGCAGCGACGAGTTCGAGGCGCGCCTGAACGGCGCCAGCTACGAGGATATCGCGCGCGCCGGCGGCGGCATCATGGCGACGGTGCGGGCCACCCGCGCCGCCGGCGAGGACGAGTTGCTGCGGCAAAGCCTGGCGCGCATCGAAAGCCTGCTGGCGGAGGGCGTGACCACGCTGGAAATCAAGTCCGGCTACGGCTTGTCGCTGGAGACGGAAGCCAAGATGCTGCGCGTCGCGCGCCGCGTCGGCCAGGTGCTGCCGGTGAGGATACGCACCACCTTCCTCGGCGCCCATGCGCTGCCGCCTGAATATGCCGGCCGCGCCGACGATTACATTGCCCTGGTGTGCGAGCAGATGCTGCCGGCGCTCGCCGCCGAAGGCTTGGCCGACGCGGTCGACGCCTTTTGCGAGCGCATCGGCTTTTCGCCGGCCCAGACCCGGCGCGTGTTCGACGCGGCGCGGCGGCACGGCTTGCCGGTCAAGCTGCATGCCGAGCAGTTGTCCGACCAGGGCGGCGCCGCGCTGGCGGCGGAGTACGGGGGCTTGTCGGCCGATCACCTGGAACACCTGTCCCAGGCCGGCATCGCCGCGATGGCGGAACACGGCACGGTCGCCGTGCTGCTGCCGGGCGCGTATTATTTTTTGCGCGACACCCGGCCGCCGCCGGTCGCCGCCCTGCGCGCCGCCGGCGTGCCGATGGCGGTGGCGACCGACTGCAATCCCGGCACCTCGCCGATGGCTTCCCTGCTGCTGGCGATGAACATGGCTTGCACCCTGTGGCGCCTGACGCCGCAGGAAGCGCTGGCCGGGACCACGATCCACGCCGCGCGGGCGCTCGGCTTGCAGGACGAGATCGGCAGCCTGGCGCCCGGCAAGCGCGCCGATTTCGCTGTATGGGATATCGCCAGGCCAGCCGACCTGGCGTATGCGATCGGCTTGAACCCTTGCAGCGGCGTGGTGAATGGCGGCGTCCGGCGCGAGGCGCATATCAAAAATGCCGCGTAAGGAATGGTAAGCTGGCGGCCTGAACAATCAACCGCGGAGAGTGCGTGCGCACCAAGCCTGAGGCCGGACCGATCAGCGTTTTTTTCTCATCCCCGAACCTGAGTTTCAGCCTGATCTTCAGCCTGTTCCTGGGGCTGACCCTGTGCGGCGCCGCCGCGGCCGATGGCGGCACGCTGCATATCGGCTCGAAACGGTTTACCGAATCCTATATCCTGGGCGAGATCCTGGCCCAGACCGCGGCCCCGTATGTGGCGGTCGAACATCGCCAGGGACTGGGCAACACGGCGATCGTGCTGGCGGCGCTGGAGCAGAAAAACATCGATGTCTATCCCGAATACATGGGCACCATCGCCAGCGAAATCCTCAAGCACCAGACGCCGGTGGGGCTGGAACAGATACGCCGCGAACTGGCGCCGCTCGGCCTGGGCGTGGCGGTGCCGCTGGGCTTTAACAATACCTATGCGCTGGCGATGCGCGGGGCCGATGCGAACGGCATCCGCAGCCTGGGCGACCTGGCCGGCCATCCGCAGTTGAAGCTCGGCCTGTCGCATGAATTCATCGGCCGTGAAGACGGCTGGCCCGGCCTGGCCCGGCGTTACGGGCTGGCGCAGCGGCCGCAAGGCCTGGACCACGGCATCGCCTACGAGGCGCTGGCCCAGCGCCAGGTCGACGTGATCGACATCTATTCGACCGACGCCAAGATCGGCCAATACGGCTTGCGCGTGCTGGCCGACGACCAGGCTTATTTCCCGCGCTACGACGCCGTGCTGCTGTACCGGCTGGATATCGCCCGGCGTTTCCCGACGGCGTGGCGGGCGCTGCAAAAGCTGGAGGGGAAGATCAGCGCGGCCGACATGATCGCCATGAACGGCCAGGTTGAAATCGGCGGCAAGCGTTTTGCCGACGTGGCCAAAGGCTGGCTGGCCGCGCGCGGCATGGCGGCGCCGCCCTTGAAGGCGGGGGCCGCGGCAAAACCGGGTCGGAGCGGCCTGGCGGCGAAGATCTTCGATGAAAACCTCGGGCGGCTGACGCGCCAGCATGTGCTGCTGGTGCTGTGCGCCGTGGTGCTGGCCTGTATCGCCGGGATTCCGCTCGGCCTGCTGGCCGCGTTCCAGCCGCGCTTGCGGCAGCCGGTGCTGGCGCTGGCCGGCGTGCTGCAGACGGTACCCTCGCTGGCGCTGCTGGCGATCCTCATTCCGCTGCTGGGGAGGATAGGCACGCTGCCGGCGCTGATCGCCCTGTTCGTGTATGCGCTGCTGCCGATCGTGCGCAATACCTGCACCGGCATCCTGCAAGTGCCCGCCGGCTTGCGGCTGGCGGCGCTGGCGCTGGGGCTGAAACGCAGGGACCGGCTGCTGTTCATCGATTTGCCGCTGGCGCTGCCGGTGATACTGGCCGGCGTCAAGACGGCGGCGGTGATGAGCGTCGGCACAGCGACCATTGCCGCCTTTATCGGCGCCGGCGGTTACGGCGAGCGCATCACCATCGGCCTTGCGCTGAATGACAATGAGATGTTGCTGGCCGGTGCGATACCGGCCGCGGTGCTGGCCCTGCTGACGCAGGGGCTGTTTGAGTTGATCGAGCGTTTTGCCGTGCGCGGCCCGAAATGATGGTTTAAAGGATGGTTTAAATAAGCTTGAAAAACGATAGCGGGCTGCGCGGCGGCTTGGGCGAGGTTTCTTTAAAGTGAATGCAGTTTCGAGCGTGTTTCGACGACTTCCCGGTGCAGGATGCGCTCGGCGTGGAAGTCATTTTCGCGCTGCGCCGCAATGGCCTGCAAATCCCGGGTGTAACGGTCGAGCCGGGAGCGCAGGTAAGCCTTGTAGAAAATGGTGGTAATGGGTTTGGCCGATAGCTTCATGATGCGGGTTCCGTGGACAGTGGCGATAATCCATTTTCTGTGAGCTTCAACGCCTCACTTTGCGATTAATCAATTGAGCCTGCTTAAACAAACCTTCAGCCTATTGACAGTGTCTTTGAGACGACGCAAGGTATTTCCCGTGTCGCCTGCCACACTGACCCTTTGCCCGAGCTTGCCGCTTGGGCATTTTTATCGGCGTCAATGGAGGTCAGCATGCTGTTAACAATCACTGTCATTTGCATCGTTTGCATCAAAGCATATTTTGTATGGAAAAAATCGGGGAAAGAGGGGGCGTCTGTCCAGGCAGGCAACTCCAGCATCGGCTTGAACGGTGCATTGGTCGAACCAAGAAAATAAACCCGATGCCGGCCGCGGCGGTGGCCGGCATTGCTAACGGCATTTGCTAACGTAATGTGTCAAATGTTAGCCGGGATGGGTTGGGGGTAAGCAAATGTAAAGGAGCGCGATTTCAGGCCTGTCGAGGGCTATATTGAACTCGTTGATTCATCTCCCCTCCCACTAACAATGGGTTACCCCACGGTTCGCTAGGCCGTGGGTTTTTTTTTGCCCGGAAGCTTTTTAGTTACCCGCCAAACGGGTCAGCGCGGCGCCTGTGACGCGGCAAATGCGCCAGTCCGGCATGACTTCGGCGCCTACGCCTTTGTAGAAATTGATGGCGTTTTCATTCCAGTCCAGTACCGACCACTCGAAGCGGCCGCAATCGCGCTCGAGCGCCAGTTGCGCCAGCGCCGCCAGCATTTGCTTGCCATAACCTTTGCCGCGGGCATCCTGTTTTACATACAAGTCTTCCAGATACAAGCCCTTGCGGCACAGAAAGGTCGAAAAATTGTGGAAAAACAGGGCAAAGGTCACCACCACGCCGTCGGCACTGCCGACCAGCGCTTCGCAAGCGGGCTTGGCGCCGAACAAGCCTTCGTGCAACATGGTTTCGTTTGCGACCACCAGATGCTCGAGCTTCTCGAATACGGCAAGTTCATGGATCATGCCGAAGATTGCCGCGACATCGACGGGCTGGGCGGGACGGATGGAGAGGGATGCGGTCATGGAGTTTCCGGAGTGCGGTTGAAGGGAGTGGTTGCGGCCGGCCGTGGCGCGGCTTTGGCGGCGGGCGATGTCAGGGCCCAGGCCACGCTGGACAGGGACAGGATCATGCCCAGCCATTCGTTGGGAGCGGGCCGGTAGTGTTCCAGCTGAATCGACAGCAGCACGGAAATGACGGGCGTGACGACGCCGACATACACGGCCTTTTGCGAACCGATACGATGGATCAGCGTGAAATAAGCGTTAAAGGCGATCACCGAACCGAAGATCGACAGGTAAAACAGTCCAAACCAATAGCCGGGTTTGACGGGCAAGCGCCATTCTTCGCCGCTGAGCAGCGCCCACAGCAGCACCAGCAAAGTACCCCACAGCATGGACCAGGCCATGGTCAGCATGACGTTGGGCGAATGCTGGCGTACCTTGACGACGGCGGTATTGCCGATCGAGGCGGCCAGCGTGGCGGCCAGCGCCAGGCCGAGACCGATCAAGAAATGGCCGCTGCCGCCGCGCTGGATATCCAGCCAGGCCGATGCAATCGAGCGGAAAAACAGCATGGTCACGCCGCACATCGCCACGGCGGCGGCGGCCCAGGTGCGCCAGGTCAGCGGCGTGCCGAAGGCGACGCGGTTGCACAGCGGGTTCCAGAACACCATCAGCGCAAACAGCACGCTGACCAGGGCCGACACCAGGTATTGTTCCGAGTTGTAGGTGCAGACATAACTGAGGCCGAAGGTGGTGAAGCCCTGGAACATCGTCCAGCGCTGGGTTTTCCAGCCCAGCCACAGGCGGTCGCCGCGCAGCGCGCACAGGATGAACAGGGTGGCCGACGCCAGTCCGAAGCGGTACACCACCGAGACGGCCGGCGCCACCTCGCCCAGTTCGAGGGTGATGGCGAAAAAGGTCGAGCCCCAGATGATGGAGGCGATGGCGAAAAGAAGTGGAGAAGACATCGGGCAAGTATACGGGCTTCGTCTGTTCTTGCCTAGCATCCATATTTTGCCGTGTTACAAGGCAGCGTGAGAACGGCAACGGCGTGGCGCTGCGCCTGGCTTGGCTAATAAGCCAGGCGCAGGCGATGGTAGAGAAAGCTCAGCACAAACAGCGGGCCGATCAGCAGAAAGCGCAAGTCATCCAGAAACGAGGGTTTTTTCCCTTCGATCCGGTGACCGATGAATTGAGCGATCCAGGCCAGTACGAAAATCGCCAGCGAAAGCGGCAAGACCAGCGCTTGCGGCAAGCTCCAAAGCAGGCCCAGCATGATTGCGGCCATGAGCAGCATGCCGATCGCAAAGGGACGCGACAGCTTGAAGTAATAACGCAGCGCGAGCAGGCTGGCGGCTTCGGCGAACAGCGGATGCAGCGCCCACAGCAGGCCGAGCATAGTGAGCATGATGGCCGGCACGCAGACTATATGGATGACTTCGTTGACCGGGTGTAGATGGCTTTGGCGATAGCTGGCAAGCAGCACATCGATGGTTCTTGGCTCAGACATGGTCGGGTCTCCTGGCGCTTATTTTTGTATGTCGCCGGGAAATTCTACACCCTGCATGGGCCCCTTGGAACAGCGCCGTGAAGCGCTGTCACGCCGCGTGGCGATGCGATCCGTTAAAATGCCGCCATGTCGAACGTGTCCGCTTGCCCGCTCTAAAAATGACCACTCCATTCGATGCCATCGCCACATCCGAGCCAATATCGCGAAAGCGCTGTTTCGAGCCGGTCGTCGACCATCGGACCCGCCTGCTGGTTTTAGGAAGCTTGCCTGGTGAACAGTC